>NZ_JBFRMM010000021.1:0-224266 GCF_041470465.1 Vibrio sp. 10N.261.55.F4
CGCCATAGTCGTTTGTTATACGATTTTGAACAACGTCTCATACAATTCTTCTATTGTGTTCAAAATTGCGAATTTTGACTTTGACACAACCCTGATTGATGGCCTTTCATTTTTAGTACCTTCCGCATTTCCTTTTGTATGTTTCGCAATAGGAAAATCACTGATGTCAGGCAACTTTTTGTTTGGCTCACCACCAAAGAACAAGAATGGACCGAGCTCCATCGTTGTTTCATTAAAGTAAACCCAAACGACACAACCTGATGGTTTATTAGCTAAAGCGACATGGATTTTTTGACGTGCTGTGCTCGAACCAATATGAGAGGTTTTAAGTTGAACATGACGAAAAGCACCAAGGTCTTCCATGATTAGATCATAGCCTTGATTGTCTACCTCTGGTTTGGAAATTTCGATGGAACAACTGCCATTTTTCCATGACATTTTAAGTAGTTCGCTAATCAATGAGTGCTCGATTAGCTTCTCTCGAAAGGAAGAATTTAAGTAATGTTGTTCCATATTTTCCTCTTAATCGTATAACAGCTATATTAGACAGAATAATTCTGCATTTTGTCCCTGAAACAATTCTGTCTAGTAATCTAAACCGTTCAGGCCAAGTCTAATAACTCATTTAATAACATCATCTTACCTACTTATCTTTGCATCAAACATGACGAAAAGCAGAAATTTTTCATATAGTTTCGGCAAAATACAGAAAACTCCCCAATATGTGAGTAAGCCGCAGTTCAGGCAATGAAGGTTTTATCTTGAAAATCGCGTTCTCAAACAAAAACGCCGACACTCATGTCGGCGTTTACGCTATAGATATGGATGAGTGAGAGGTAGTCGGCTACTTCGCCAAGGCACTCAAAAACTCGGCTTCGAACTCTTCATCGGCTTCTCGAGTTAGGCATTCCACCAGCCAATCGATGCTTTGATGGTCAAGCTTACTGTTCACCACGAAGGCCTGCTTTACACCAGACTGACCCAACTTGGCAGAGCCGTAGTTCTTGAATGATTTATTGCCGTGGTAATGGAGTGATTTGATTGCCTCCGCGTTAGGTTCTGGTAATGCATCAAGGGTGTTGGCAAGCTGAATCACCAGTTCCATTGGGTTCTTAGATGATGAGATGCGATACAGAAAACCGCCCTCCACTCTTTGGCGTACCCAATAATCAAAGCCACTGCAATCCATCACCTTGTCGCTGACCAAGGCGGCTTCACTCCGATAACCACACGGTTCAACCATCACTGGGGTATGTTTAAACTCTGGCTGACCAGATGCGGCATCGGTATGAGGCAAGATCAAGTCACACGGTTTGCTGTCTTTGGCAGTCGGTGCATTCCAGTGGATAGGCATGAAGACTTGTTCGCGGCGCATCTCTTTGGTCACCACTAATCGTGCTTGGCATTCCCCTTGTGCGCTGCGCACTTTCACCACTGGATTAATAGTGGAGTGGTTGAAGGCATCTAGCCCAAATTCATCTAAGCCAAGCTCTGCAACGGTATCTGGATGCATAGCGACAAAGGGTTCTGGTGTGTGTTCTCCTAAACCTGCGGCCAAGCCCGTGCGGCTCATGGTGTGCCATTGGTCTCGGATTCGGCCTGTGTTCATGATAAGTGGGAATTCGACACTGGTATCAGCAATCGGCTTGTCGTGCTCAACTGCAATAAACTGCGCTTTTCCTGATTCAGTAAAGAACTCGCCAGTGGTGAACATACGCTGCTCAATGATCTCTGGTTGATACTCTAACACTGGCCATTGCTGCGGAGTGAGTTCGCCATAGCCTTTCTCATCCAGTTGCGTGAGTCCAATTAAACATAAATCACGTGCTTTGCCTGTTTCATTGTCGAGCGCGGTCATCTCGCAATACTCTTTGAAGATCTCACCTTCGTGGCGGAACTCGAATTGCTCTTTGAATCCCATTTTTTGTGCGACTTCTTTTAGAATCCACCAATCGGGTTTGGCTTCCCCTGGGCTTGGCAACACGCGGCGTTGACGTGAGATTCGGCGTTCAGAGTTGGTCACGGTGCCCGATTTCTCGCTCCACCCTTGCGCGGGCAGCACCACATCGGCCAAGCGAGTAGTTTCAGTATCGGCAATACAATCAGACACCACCACAAACGGGCACTTCTCTAATGCGGCTTTGATCTTTTCGCTGTCAGGCAGGCTCACAACTGGGTTAGTTGCCATGATCCACACCGCTTTGATTTTGCCTTCATTCATGGCATCAAACAGGTCAATCGCTTTTAAACCCGCATGTGTTGCTAGGTTGTCGGTCTGCCAAAATTCACTCACGGTTTGGTGTGATTGCGGGTCACCAAATTCAAAGTGCGCCGCTAAGGTATTGGCTAAACCGCCCACCTCACGTCCGCCCATCGCGTTCGGCTGGCCCGTTACAGAGAATGGCCCCATGCCCGGCTTGCCAATTTTCCCGGTGGCTAAATGGCAGTTAATAATGGCGTTTACCTTATCGCACCCTTGTGTCGATTGGTTCACGCCTTGAGAGTAAATGTTCAGCACCTTCTCGTTCGATGCAAACAAGCTGTAGAACTGTTTTAGCTGCTGCTCTGTTAACCCTGTAAGCTCAGGAACACTTTTGTCGCCCCAGCCTGATTCGGTATAACCTGACTCTGTATAACGGTAGTGAGTCGCAGATCGAATCGATTCAGTAAAGCCTTGGGTGTGGTTTTCTATGTAGTCTGCATCTAGCTTGTCGTTATCATCGAGGTAACCCAATAAACCATTGAACAATGCGACGTCTGAGCCTGATTCCAATGCCAAGTGAATGTCTGCGATTTCACAGGTGTCGGTATAACGCGGGTCGATGACGATAACTTTCAATTCAGGGTTGGCTTGTTTCGCGGCTCTTAATCTTTGGAAAAGTACCGGGTGACACCATGCTAAGTTGGAACCTGTAATCACGACGAGTTCGGCTTGCTCGAGATCTTCGTAGCACACCGGTACTGTGTCTGCGCCAAATGCTCGCTTATGCCCTACCACGGTTGAAGCCATACACAACCTAGAGTTACTGTCGATGTTGCCACTACCAATGAAGCCTTTCATCAGTTTATTGGCAACATAGTAGTCTTCGGTAAGCAGCTGACCAGATACATAGAACGCAACCGAATCGGCCCCATATTCTTCGATGGTTTGATTGAATTTGTCTGCGACCAACTGAGTGGCACTGTTCCAATCTAGCTCTTGTTTTTGCTCATTCTGAATATGAGCAGGCTGTGTAAGACGACCTAAAGGCGTGACGGTGTCGCCGAGCGCAATCCCTTTAGTGCATAGCTTTCCATAGTTTGATGGATGATCTTTATCACCACGCACTTCTAGTTTTCCTAACGATGTCGGTCTCGCTTCTATTCCACACCCTACACCACAATAAGCACAGGTCGATTTTATCCAGCCGCTGTTTGAATCGGTCATCCGTTTCTCACTCAATTATCCATAATTGTAATAACTAAAAATAAGCAAATAACACGCCACTTAATAGCAGCTGATGAATAGCAAATAATTTCATCTAAAAACAACAACTTAATAAAAACACAAATATCAACAACGAACCAAACAGAACTTAACCAAGATAGAAACTTAATTTTTGCACCATCTTGCAGAAAGTTGCACCACAAACGCTCATTTATATAAATATAACAAAAATTTTACATACCACTTTAGGGGTAATTACGTGCCACCTGCAATTTTTAAATCACTGAAATATATATATTAAATTTTATTTAAATGAACAAATCGCAATCTGGCATCCTCCTTGCTCCACTAAAAACCAAGACTTAGAAAAAACATTTTTGTTTTTCTTGATGATTATGAATTGAGTGGAATCTCAACCCGGTATTCATCTGCTAACGACTAGAAATTAGATGCTAGTGATGGTGACGCCGAGAATAAGGAATGGATTATGAGCAAGAAGAAAATCGTCGTTGTTGGTAACGGCATGGTAGGACACAAATTTATCGACAACATCCTGCAATCAGAGAGTGATGAGTTTGATGTGATTACTTTTAGTGAAGAACCAAGGCTAGCATACGACCGTGTTCAGCTAACGGCTTACTTTAATGGTAAAAGCGCTGATGACCTGTCATTGACCAGTGAAGAGTATTACCAAAGCAACGGCGTGAACTACTTGTTGAACCAGAAGGTTGCCAAGCTAGACACCGCCAATCAACAAGTCATCACTGAAAGTGGTCACGTTGAAAGTTACGACAAGCTAATCTTGGCGACGGGCTCTTTCCCTTTTGTTCCCCCTATTCCCGGTAACGACCAAGAACACTGTCACGTTTATCGCACCATCGAAGACTTAGACGCCATCGAGCTTTCAAGCAAAGGCAGCAAATCTGGCGTGGTGATTGGTGGTGGTCTGCTTGGCTTAGAGGCCGCAAACGCAGTCAAAAACCTTGGCTTAGAAACCCATGTGGTTGAATTTGCTCCACGCCTGATGGCCGTTCAGTTAGATGACGGTGGCGGCGCCCTACTGCGCAGAAAGGTTGAAGACCTTGGTGTGCAAGTTCATACCGAGAAAGCGACCTCTGAAATAGTCGACGGAGAAAACGCTCGCTACCGCATGAACTTCGCAGACGGCACCCACTTAGAAACCGATATGATCGTATTCTCTGCCGGTATTCGCCCTCAAGATGAGCTAGCAAGAAGCTCTGATGTCGAGATTGGCGAGCGTGGCGGTATTGTGATCAACAATCACTGTCAAACCAATATCGACAACGTTTACGCCATTGGAGAATGTGCGCTTTGGGATAACAAGATCTTCGGCTTAGTGGCTCCCGGTTATTCAATGGCGAAAATCGCGGCTTCGCATATTGTCTCTGACGGTACTGACGACGCTGCATTTACGGGCGCAGACATGAGCACCAAACTCAAACTGCTTGGCGTCGATGTGGCCAGTATTGGCGAAGTACACGGCAAGACGGAAGGCGCTCAATCGTATACCTACAACGATGAAATTGAACAAGTTTATAAGCGCCTGATCATCTCGGCAGACGGCACAAAGATTGTCGGTGCCGTATTGGTCGGTGATGCAGAAGCCTACGGTTCGCTACTGCAAATCAAGCAAAACGATATGCCCCTTCCTGAAAACCCATCGGTATTGATTTTACCTAACGTGGCCGATGATTCTGGCTCGGCAATGGGTGTTGAAGCTCTGCCAGACAGCGCAGTGATCTGTTCATGTTTTGATGTAACCAAAGGCGACATTAAAGAGGCGGTTTCTGCTGGCTGCACCACGATGGCTGCACTGAAAGAAACCACTAATGCTTCAACAGGTTGTGGCGGTTGTTCTGCCCTTGCGAAACAGGTTCTCGATAGCGAGCTAAGTAACCTAGGTGTAGAAGTCTCTAACGATATCTGTGAGCACTTTGCTTATTCTCGCCAAGAGCTTACCGACATCATCCGTGTCAACAAAATCAAGACCTTCGACGAGCTGTTAGATTCTCACGGCAACGGATTAGGCTGTACTGTGTGTAAACCGGCTGTCGGTTCGATTCTGGCTTCGTACTGGAACGATTACATCCTTGAAGATCAACATATCGAGCTGCAAGACACCAACGACATCTACCTTGGCAACATGCAAAAAGACGGCACTTACTCGGTGGTTCCGCGTATCGCTGGCGGTGAAATTACTCCAGATAAATTGATCGTGCTTGGTGAAGTCGCTAAAGAGTTCGACCTCTACACCAAAATCACGGGCGGTCAGCGTGTCGACTTGTTTGGCGCACAGCTTAACGAACTGCCTATCATCTGGAAAAAGCTGATTGATGCAGGTTTTGAAACTGGCCACGCCTACGGTAAATCGGTTCGTACCGTGAAATCTTGTGTAGGTAGCACTTGGTGTCGATACGGTGTCGACGACAGTGTTGGCTTAGCGATTCGACTTGAGAACCGCTACAAAGGCCTGCGTTCACCACACAAGATCAAGTTTGCGGTTTCAGGCTGTACTCGTGAATGTGCAGAAGCCCAATCAAAAGATTTTGGCATTATCGCCACCGACAAAGGTTGGAACCTCTACATCTGTGGTAACGGCGGTATGCGCCCTCGCCATGGTGACCTTTTCGCTACCGACCTTGATGAAACCACACTCCTTAAATACATCGACCGCGTTTTGATGTTCTACACACGTACCGCAGACCGCTTACAGCGTACATCGGTATGGATGGAGAACCTTGAAGGCGGCATCGAATACCTCAAGCAAGTCGTGATTGAAGACAAGCTCAACGTTGCTGAAGAACTTGAGGCCGATATCGCCCTCAACATCGAAAAATACCAGTGTGAGTGGAAAACCACCATCGAAAACCCTGAAAAGATGAAACGCTTCCAGCACTACATCAACAGCGAAGAAATGGACACTAGCCTGTCATTCATCAAAGAACGAGAGCAGCGTTTTCCTAAGCCGAGCTTGAGCTCTTCTTCCGATTCAAAACGCGATGAAAAGCTCGCTAAAGCAGACCAAATCGAAGTGACTGAGGTTTCATAAATTTCATCAGGTTCATCAGGTTCATCAATAAAAAAATAAAAACTCAATTTTAGACTAGGAGAAAGTCATGGAAAATTGGACAACCGTATGCAGCACCAGCGATCTAACCCCAAACGGGGGAATTTGCGCCAAAGTAGACGATAACCAAGTGGCTATTTTTTACTGCAAGCGCAGCGACACGCTTTATGGGCTCTCTAATTACGACCCTATCGGCAAGGCGAATGTGATGTCACGTGGTATAATTGGTTCATTAAGCGGAGAACCTTACGTGGCCTCACCCTTATACAAGCAGCATTACCACTTAGAAACTGGCGAATGTCTTGAACAGCCTGAGCTCAAGCTCGTGAAATTTGAAGTTCGCAAACAAGGAGAACAAGTTCAAGTTCTCGCACCACTTGCTATCGCCAGTTAACTAAACCGCCGACACCATCATGCAAACGCTTATTAGCGTGCGCAATTTCGGCACAGGGTTTATGCACATTAAAAGCGTTCTAAGTTCGGAAGTAACGCAGGTGCACAAACCGGGTAATTTTCCAGATTTAAAGGATTTAAAGGATTTAAACCATGGATAACACTAAATTTTCGCTGCTTTCATTTACGGGTAAGATGAAAACCTTACACCTAAGTTGGATGGCCTTTTTTATCACCTTTGTTGTGTGGTTCAACTTTGCCCCACTACTGCAAATGGTGAAAACCTCACTTGGTCTTTCTACTGAAGAGATCAAAACACTGCTTATTCTCAACGTTGCATTGACCATTCCGGCGCGTGTCGCCATTGGTATGTTAACCGACCGATACGGCCCAAGATTGGTCTACTCTTCGCTACTCGCGGTCTGTTCAATCCCTTGTTTTATGTTTGCTATGGCAGACTCTTTTATTCAAGCGGCGATTGCTCGTTTCCTATTAGGCTTCATCGGTGCAGGCTTCGTTGTCGGTATTCGTCTAGTGTCTGAGTGGTTCCCACACAATGAACTGGGTACGGCAGAAGGTATTTACGGCGGCTGGGGTAACTTCGGTTCAGCAGCGGCAGCATTCACGCTTCCAACTCTGGCTTTAGCGTTTGGTGGTGAAGACGGCTGGCGTTATGCGGTCGGTATTACCGGCGTAATGAGCTTAGCGTTCTCGTTTATCTTCTACAAAAACGTGTCAGATACACCAAAAGGTTCGACTTACTTCAAGCCTGCTCAAGTAACAGCAATGGAAGTGACATCAAAGGGTGACTTTTTCTTCCTACTTATTATGAAGATCCCTATGTATGCCGCTTTAGCGCTACTGACTTGGAAGCTATCACCAAGCAACATCAACATGCTGTCTGACATGGCGGTTTACTCTGTGTATGCAGGTTTGGCTGCGCTTTACGTGTACGAAGTGTCGCAAGTTTGGAAAGTAAACAAGAACGTATTTAAAGAAGAAGTACCAGAGATTCACCAATACAAGTTCAAGCAAGTTGCGGTACTTAACGTATTGTACTTCGCGACATTTGGTTCTGAACTGGCTGTGGTTTCTATGCTGCCACTGTTCTTCTCTGAAACCTTTGAATTAACACCGGTTCTTGCAGGTATGGTTGCATCGGCTTATGCCTTTATGAACCTAATGTCTCGCCCAGGTGGTGGTTGGATTTCAGATAAATTCGGTCGTAAACCAACACTGCTTATTCTAACGATTGGCCTTGCGGTGGGTTACTTCGCAATGGGTCAAGTCGACAGCACATGGCCTGTATGGCTAGCAGTTGTCGCGGCGATGGCGTGTTCTTTCTTCGTGCAAGCGGGTGAAGGTGCGGTATTCGCAACGGTTCCTCTAATCAAGCGTCGTATGACAGGTCAAATTGCTGGTATGACGGGTGCTTACGGCAACGTGGGTGCGGTAGTTTACCTAACTGTGTTGTCATTCGTGAGCTACCAAACCTTCTTCTTAGTGATTGCTGCAACAGCGGTACTTGGCTTTGTGACTCTGCTGTTCATGGAAGAGCCTAACGGTCAAATCGCCGAAGTAAACGACGACGGCAGTGTCACGCTGATTAATGTTTCAAGCTAGGGTCTGTACTAAGAAGCATTGATATTATTGAATCGGGAGAGGCACCTTAGCGGATACATCAATGCTAGGTGCTTCGTTCAAAGGCTCTAAGTTCACTAGGGCTTTTGTTCTTCCTAGGATGTTCTGTCAAGGAAGCGGGAAGAAGAGCAGTTAAGAAGAAGACAAGTTATGACAATTTCATTCAGCCAAGGGCAAGTCATCACGCCAGAATCCAACAACCAGTTAACGCTTAAGTTTGGTGGTTATTCGAATCAAGGCGTACGTGATGAAAACCAAGATGCCATCATTGTAAAACACCCTAAAACTCGCGCAGAGCAAGAGTTGAAAGGCAGTGTTGCCTGCATTGCAGACGGAGCAAGTTGTAGTGAACACGGCCAGAAAGCCAGTCACACCAGCGTGATGCAGTTTATCGACGACTATTACGCAACCCCCCAAAGCTGGAGCATTCAACGTTCGGCGCAAAAGGTCTTAACGTCCCTCAATTCTTGGCTCTTCAACACGTCTGTTTCTAATATTCATCCCGCACAACAAGTGAACCACAATGCCCTCGTTTCGACGTTCAGCAGCGTGATATTAAAATCAAACACCGCACATATATTCCACGTTGGCGACAGCCGCATTTACTTACTCAGAGATGGAGAATTACGCCAACTGACCCGCGACCACACCCGTAAAAATATGGGACAGAAGCATTATCTTACACGCGCCTTAGGCATGGACAACCAACTCAACGTTGACTATCAAACCCTGCCTATCAAGAAAAACGACTGCTTTATCCTGACATCTGATGGCGTGCACGAGTTTGTATCTCCCAACACCTTCAAAGAACACATCGATAAACCCGGAGCGGATTTCGAATACGCAGCGCAAACCATCTGTAACACCGCTTTAAGCCACAATAGCTCAGACAACGTGAGCTGCTTGATTGTGCAAGTCAGCCATCTGCCTAAACCTTCGCTGATTGAATTCCATGAGAAGCTGGCTAAACGGGCAATCCCACCCGCTTTAAAGCTCGGGCAAAGTATCGACAACTTCATGGTACTTGAGGTGTTGTATGCAGGTTCAAGAAGCCATGTGTATCGTGTGATGCAGAAAGAGACACAAACCGAGTTCGTGCTGAAAGTCCCTTCCGTTCAATATCACGATAGCCCTTCGCAACTCAGAGCTTTCTTTAATGAACAATGGGCGGGGATCTTGTTAAAAAACAAGAGAGTAATGAAGGTTTACCCGACGCCAGAGAACTCGCAATTCTTATACCAAATCTGCGAATGGGTAGAAGGTATCACCCTAAGACAATGGATGTACGACAACCCAAAACCGTCACTCAATGAAGTGCGCGACATATTAGAAAAGATCACTCAAGGCATTCGAGTATTACAACGTGCAGACATGGTGCACCGAGACTTAAAGCCCGAGAACATCATGATTCAACGTGATGGTGAGGTAAAAATCATCGACCTTGGTGCGGTATTAGTGAGAGGCCTTGAAGAGGGAGAGCTCACTGACAAGGACGACACACCATTAGGCGCGGTCAATTACATTGCACCCGAGACCATCAAGCACAACAGCGCGACCACCAGCTCTGATCTGTTCTCTATCGCTGTAATCGGCTATGAGATGCTAACCGGTGAATTACCCTACTCTGAAATGACCGTACAATCGCTTAAGCAATCTCGTCACCATCAATGGGAATACCAACCCATCACACAGAAACGAGCTGACTTACCAAGCTGGGTGGATTTGGTATTACAAAAAGCCTGCGCGGAATCACCAAGCGAACGTCATCAAGTGTTGGGGGATTTTGTAGCAGACCTTTACACACCAAACCAAAGCTTGGTGAAAAGCAAAGCCAAGCAACCTTTGATAAACCGAAACCCAATCCAGTTTTGGAAAGTGTTGGCTTTGTTGCTCGGCATTGTTGCCATTGTGGAAATGGGCTTATTGCTGAGTTCAAATTAATTACAGGTTCGAGCTAAGTGCCCAAGTCCAACCTAGCTTGTGTAAACTAACTGGAATTAGCCTCGTTTTACTAAGCTTCTTGGTACTAACTCGATACCCGCTTGGTAACGTTTAGCAGACGCGTTCAAAGCAAGTGCAAAGGCGCTGTCTGCAATCACTTCGAATTGCTGTGGCAATGAATGAACTTTAAAAGGTAAGAAGTCCAATAAACGGTTATCACCAAAGGTTGCCAGTTTCACTTGCTTGATCAGCTCTGGCTTTTCAACCATCACATCCAATACACCTTCTAGCAAAGTGTAAGACATAGTGACAATCGCATCGGGCACTGTGCCTTTGGCAATCCAACCCTCAAAAATCTCACGTCCTGATTCTCGGTCAAAGTGCTCGCCATAACCGACAACCATCGGCTTGTTTTCTGCTAGCCTTGTTTGTTGAGTATGTGCTTTATTCGCCGCTTCAAAACCCAGCTGACGTTCACGTGAAATGTTCAGGTCAGGTAACGCACCGATCAAGCCAACACTATGAATGCTGTCATCGAGAATCGAGTGGGTCAGTTCAAATGCAGCCTCGAAATCTTCACTGATCACGCAAGCAAAGTGCTCATCGTCTAACGGACGGTCAATCGCAATTACTGGGGTACCTGAGTTTTGCAGTTTCAAGTAGAACTCGTTGGCGTCTGGCATTGAGCTCGCCACCAGCAAAGCATCAATACGACGACTGACCAAAGCTTCAGCGACCTTTCGCTCGGTTTCAGCGTCATCATCTGAACAGCCAATCAAAATCTGATAGCCCACTTTACGTGAGTTCTGCTCTATCAGTTTTGCTAAACGCGCATAACTGCTGTTTTCCAAGTCAGGAATAATCAAACCAAATGAACGGCTATTACCAGCGCGCAACGACGAAGCAGCATGGTCTGGTCGGTAGTTATACTCTTCCACGACTGCCATTACTTTCTGCTGAGTCTTTTCACTGATTCTGTATTTCTGCGCCTTGCCATTAATAACATAGCTGGCTGTCGTTTTCGACACACCGGCTAGTTTGGCAATCTCATCTAGTGTCATATGGGTGACCTGTATTTTGTGCGTAGGATCATATAACCAATCTTCTGATCCTTGGATTAGTTGAATTATATGCTGAATCGATTCAGTATAAAAGCTGAAAGGATTCAGCAAAATCTGAAAAGTGACTTCAATCATCCTTTTGAATGGATTGAGCGTCATTTGTCGTGATTCAGCTTCTTGTTGTTAACGAAACTGAAATTACGACACGCAGCAAAACTATTTTGAAAACCAAAATCGGCTTTGCTGAATTTTTTCACACTGAATGCTGAACCGATTCAGCTAATATAAAACAAAGAGTTAAGCAACAAGTTAAGCTCCATGAATCTTGCTCTAGACTGAATCGTAGCGATACACAAATTCTCAAGCGATACGCTAAAGAGGCACCATGCTTAAATTATCAAAATCTGACATCACTCTAGGCCAAACTGCCGAAGACAAATTCAAAGCAATCCAAAACATTGCTGGCGACCTGACAGCTAAAGGTTTAGTTGACTCTGGTTACGTTGAAGGAATGCTGAACCGTGAAAACCAGAACTCTACGTTCCTAGGTAACGGCATCGCGATTCCTCACGGAACGACGGATACTCGTGGCCTAGTAAAAGAGACAGGCGTTGCAGTACACCACTTCCCTGAAGGTATTAATTGGGCAGACGGCAACCGTGTTTACGTTGCGATTGGTATTGCAGCTAAATCAGACGAGCACTTGGGCATTCTTAAGCAACTAACGAAAGTGCTAGCGGCTGACGGTGTTGAAGAGAAATTAAAGCAAGCGAAATCAGAAGACGAAATCATCGCCCTACTTAACGGCGAAGTTCAACTAGAAGCCGACCTAGACGCTTCTTTAGTTCAGCTACTGTTCCCTGCGAGCGACATGATTCAAATGTCTGCAGTTGCGGGTGGCCTACTTAAGAACACAGGTTGCACAGACAACGCATTCGTTGCTGACCTAGTAACAAAAACACCAACTCACCTAGGCCAAGGCCTGTGGTTGTTGGGCAGCGACAAAGGCGTAACACGCACTGGCGTATCTTTCGTTTCAACAGCGAACCATTGTGAATACGAAGGCACACCAGTTAAAGCATTGGTGGCATTCGCAGCTTGCAACAGCGCGCACCAATCTATTCTGGCAAACCTAAGCAAGATGGTTTTCGAAGGTAAACAGCAACAACTGTTAACCGCTGACGCAGCGCAAGTGATTGGTCTTCTGAAAGGTGAAGCGGTTTCTACAGCTTCTCAAGACGATGACAACTGCGCAGTATTCAAAATCAAAAACGCACACGGCCTACACGCTCGTCCGGGTGCAATGCTAGTCGCTGAAGCGAAGAAGTTTGAATCAACAATCCGCGTGTCAAACCTAGATGGCGACGGAAAAGAAGTGAACGCGAAGAGCTTGATGAAAGTGATCGCTCTTGGCGTTAAACACGGCCACCAACTTCAGTTTGTTGCTGAAGGTGATGACGCAGCACAAGCACTTGAATCGATTGGCAAAGCTATCGCTTCAGGCCTTGGCGAAGGTTAAGGAGTCGATATGTCTGATAAACAAATCAAAGCCGTTACTGTAACGCTTAACCCTGCTCTAGACCTGACAGGCGCTATCGACGCACTAAATGTAGGTTCAGTTAGCCTAGTAAACAAAGGCTCTCTGCATGCAGCGGGCAAAGGCGTAAACGTCGCAAAAGTTCTTTCAGAGCTTGGCGCGAAAGTGACCGTAACAGGTTTCCTTGGTCGCAATAACGAAGAAGCGTTCTGCCAACTGTTTGAACAGATGGGCGCAGCTGACCGCTTCATCCGTGTTGATGGCGCGACTCGTATCAACGTGAAGTTGGTTGAGAACTCAGGCCAAGTAAGCGACATCAACTTCCCAGGTGTGCCTGTTGATACTGACTCGATTAAAGCGTTCGAAGAAACCCTATTAGAACTTGCTGAAACGCACGATTACTTCGTAATTGCAGGCAGCTTGCCACAAGGTATCTCTCCTGAGCTTTGCGCTTCTTGGGTTCAACGCTTACACGATTTAGGTAAGAAGGTGCTATTTGATAGCAGCCGTGACGCACTTAAAGCCGGTATCAATGCACAACCATGGTTAATCAAACCAAACGATGAAGAGCTGTCTCAGCTGTTCAATGCAGAGCTGACAACTCGTGACCAATGCCAACACGCGGGCCAAGCCCTAAGTGAAAAAGGCATCGAGAATATCGTGGTATCACTTGGCGCTGAAGGCGTGATGTGGCTTAACCAAGGTGAATGGTTACATGCTCAACCACCGCGCATGCAAGTAGTAAGCACGGTAGGCGCAGGTGACACATTGGTTGCTGGTCTATGTTGGGGTCAAATGCAACAGATGCCAAAACCAGAACTTATTAAATTCGCAACCGCCCTATCTGCTCTAGCAGTTTCACAGGTAGGCGTGGGCATCACCAGCCAACAAGAGCTGGATTCAGTACTACAAAATATCCAATTACAGGCGCTTAGTGCTCCAACTAGCCAGTTAGACACAAGCAAATAGGACAAAAGGTTTATTATGAATATTACCATTATCACAGCTTGCCCAAGTGGCGTAGCAAACAGCATCATCGCCGCGGGCTTGTTAGAGCAAGCGACAAAAGCACTAGGTTGGAACGCTGCTATTGAATGTCAATCAAGCGTGTTACCTGATTCAACTGTATCGCAAGACGCTATCGACAGCAGCGACGTTGTAGTTATCGCAGCTAACAAAAATGTTGATAAAGCACGTTTTGTTGGTAAGAAAGTGTACCAAGCGGCTATCTCTGAATGCACAGCTGATGCAAAAGCATTCCTAGAGAAAGCGGTAGCAGAAGGAACGGTATTAGACGCTTCTCAAGTTGAGACTACAGTGGAAGTTACTGGTACTTCTCCAGCGACAGGCAGCAAAAAGATCGTAGCGATTACCGCTTGCCCAACGGGTGTTGCACACACCTTTATGGCCGCTGAAGCGCTTGAAGCTGAAGGCAAACGCCTAGGCCACCAAATTAAAGTGGAAACTCGCGGCTCTGTAGGTGCAAAAAACCAACTGACAGACCAAGAAATCGCAGACGCTGATCTAGTTATCATCGCAGCAGATATCGATGTTCCTCTGGATCGTTTTAACGGCAAAGCGCTATACAAAACCACAACAAGCCCTGCTTTGAAGAAAACAAAGCAAGAGATGGAAAAAGCATTCGCAGAAGCTAAACCATACCAACACACTGCTTCTTCAAATTCAGCGCCTGCTGACGAGAAGAAAGGCGTGTACAAGCACCTAATGACAGGTGTTTCACACATGCTTCCTGTGGTGGTTGCGGGTGGTTTGATCATTGCACTCTCTTTCGTATTCGGTATCGAAGCGTTTAAAGAAGAAGGCACGTTAGCAGCAGCACTGATGACTATCGGTGGTGGTTCTGCATTCGCACTGATGATTCCTGTTCTTGCTGGTTTCATTGCATTCTCGATTGCTGACCGTCCAGGTCTGGCTCCAGGTCTAATCGGCGGTATGCTGGCTAGCTCAACGGGCGCAGGTTTCCTAGGTGGTATCGCAGCAGGTTTCATTGCCGGTTACACAGCGAAATTCATTGCCGACAAAGTTCAACTTCCACAATCCATGGAAGCCCTCAAGCCAATCCTGATCATTCCGTTTATCGCGAGTTTGTTCACTGGTCTTGTGATGGTTTACATCGTAGGTGGTCCTGTTTCTGGCGTAATGAGCGCAATGACAGACTTCCTAAACAACATGGGTACTTCTAATGCGATTCTTCTAGGTGTGATTCTAGGCGCAATGATGTGTTTCGACCTTGGTGGTCCGGTAAACAAAGCCGCTTACACATTCGGTGTTGGTCTACTGGCTTCGCAAACTTACGCACCAATGGCGGCTATCATGGCAGCAGGTATGGTTCCAGCTCTAGGTATGGGCCTTGCGACTTTCCTAGTGAAAGACAAGTTTGAAGCAGGCGAGCGTGAAGCAGGTAAAGCATCATTCGTTCTTGGCCTATGTTTCATCTCTGAAGGTGCAATCCCATTCGCAGCGAAAGATCCAATGCGTGTTATCCCAGCTTGTATGGCAGGTGGCGCACTAACTGGCGCTCTATCAATGATGTTTGGTGCTCAGCTAATGGCTCCACACGGCGGTCTATTCGTACTACTGATTCCTGGTGCTATCTCTCCAGTTCTAATGTACCTATTGGCGATTGCAGCAGGTACAGCGGTAACAGGCTTTGGTTACGCGGCTCTTAAAAAGATGAGTGACTCTAAGGTAACTGCAGAGGCTTAATCCCCCTACTCTGGTTAACGGTTCAGCCCGATAACCAGAGGCTCTTGATAACCGGTTTCTTGGTAAAACGGCTCCTTAAAACAAAGGCTCCTCATTTGAGGAGCCTTTTTATTGTTCATGTATTTTCCGGTCGGAATGAGTTAAGTGCAATATTGGTATATTTGATTAGCTAGTAAGCGTTTCTTCAAAGACACCCAATTCACGACCAAGCCAGATCGCTCGTACTGTGTGATCCAAAGTTTCTTCACCGCCAGTTACAGGGTGAATAAGCACCGACATATCACCGCGTTCTTGCTCAAGCCATTCAACAATACCCGACTCTTTGTTCGCAAAGTGAATCTCAAACATTGGCATCTTATGTGGACCAACCAAACGCTGTATTAATGGGAAAACCTCTAATACATCTTTACGTTCCGCTAAAATTTTCTGACGCAGTGTTTCTGCTTGCTCTGCAAATCGCAGAGGGAAATAGATATGACCGTGGTACATGGCACCATCCTTTAGAATTATGATGTCGCAAGTTTATACCTAAACCGCCTTTAATAGCCAAACCTAAATAGGTGAGCTTGCTTTCGGAAGGATCAATTTGAAATGGGAAAACTAGAGTTTGTTACTCGAACGAATCGAAAACAAACTCTAGTGATATTGACTATTTCTTTAAATCACTACGGGCGTAGTTTTAAAACACGGTCGATGTCTTCTGCGGAATGGCGTTCTGGTACTTGCTCCCACTCTTCGCCAAACGAACGGTTAACAACTCGCCCTCGTTGGAAACCTTCGCGCGCTTCAAGTTGCTTCGCCCAACGAACGACATTAGTGTAAGACTCAACTTGTAGAAACTCGGCCGCATCGTAAATTTTGCCTAGCACAAGGTTGCCATACCAAGGCCAAATCGCGATATCAGCGATGCTTAACTCGTCACCCGCCACAAATGTGTTATTTGCGAGCTGTTTGTCTAACACATCTAGTTGACGCTTAGCTTCCATTGCGAAGCGGTTAATTGGGTACTCTTGCTTTTCATCCGCGTAAGCGTAGAAGTGGCCGAAACCACCGCCTAGGAATGGTGCCGAGCCTTGTGCCCAGAACAACCAGTTAATGGTTTGCGTTCTTGCTGCCCCTTCTTTTGGTAAGAAGTGACCAAATTTTTCTGCTAGATGCATCAAGATAGATGCCGATTCGAATACATTCACGTCTTCGTCACCAGACTTGTCGACAAGTGCTGGTATTTTGGAGTTTGGATTCACGCCAACAAAGCCAGAAGAGAACTGATCAGCCTCACCGATGTTGATCAAGTACGCATCATATTCAGCTTCTTTAACACCCGCCGCTAACAACTCTTCCAGCAAGATAGTGACTTTTTGACCGTTAGGTGTGCCAAGAGAATACAATTGAAAAGCATGGTCACCAACAGGAAGCTCTTTATCAAAGCGAGCTCCAGATTCAGGACTATTGATGTTTGCCCACTTGTTACCACCAGCAGTATCGTTAACCCAAACTTTTGGCGGAGTGTATTGTTCTGACATGATATTTCCTTATTAATATAGGGTCTCACAAACTGATATTAGGTCACATGCCTGCGGTTAAAACCCCTGAATACGATTTATTTTCAAACTGTTAAGCATGGCTTATTCCAGAAAGACATAACCCGCTTAAGCGTTAGTGTGTAGAAGGTAAGTCTGTATTCAAACTTCAATCTAATATCGATAAGTCCACTGCATCATTTAGCAATGATTTTACGAACGACATACCGACAGCTTCAAGAAAGCTGTGATAAAATCGGGGTATTACAATTGATAAGGATTTGGCAATGTCTTCTGATTTCACAGGTTCGAGTGCAGCGTATGCTCGCCAAGAGAAAGGCTACCGCGAAAAAGCACTAAAACTGTACCCTTGGGTTTGTGGTAAATGTGCGCGCGAATTTGTTTACTCAAACCTCCGAGAGCTTACCGTTCACCACGTGGATCACGACCATACAAACAACCCTGAAGATGGCAGCAACTGGGAGCTACTGTGCCTGTACTGTCACGATCATGAGCATTCAAAATACACTGACCATGAGCGTTATGGTGTGGATGCAAAAGCGAGTTTAGATGATCATCAGTCAGCGACACACAACCCGTTCGCCGATCTCGCTAAGATGATGAAGAAATAACACACCTTCAGAGTAGTCTTTGGTAGATGGTAACTACTAGATAATAGATACATAACAAGTAACCCCAGTATGTCACCATACTGGGGTTTCTTTTATCTGCCGTCATAACCAAATAATAGAGTTCAGGTAGGCAGGATCAAAAAAGCCTTCCGAAGAAGGCTTTTTAAGAATCAAATCGAATTATGCTGCCGCTTGCTTGCGAGACTCTTCTACCTTCTTAGCGCGCTGTTTTAGCGTCAATTTATCGCGGTATGCAAACCAAACGTAAGACACAACCACTAAGAAGAACAGGTATGACAATGAGAAAATGAACGGCGATTGAATGATATCGTTCGAGATACCCCAAGAAACACCGATAACAGTCACTGCAATTTTCGCAAAAAAGCCACACATCAATAGCACTAATGCCAACTGTGGGAAACGCGTACTGCGGAATGCAAGCCAGTAACAACTACCAACTGCTAGAGCCGCAACATAGAAGCCGAATAGGAAAGAGTGAATATGGTCAGCTGCCGCTACACCACCAGAAATTGACATCAATAAAATTAAAAACAGTTTCATAATACTCGCCTCACCATAAGTTGGAAACGCATCCTTTCAAATTTGGAATCTCAGTTTGCATACTATTTTCCCACTTTTTACGGACAACACAACCCCTCCAATCGAACAAAATGTAAGCAAAAGTACTAACAAAAATCACCCTTAACAATTGCTTAACATTCTGTTTTTAATAAAACTCCGTTACTCCTTGTCTCATATGAGCAAAGCGCTGTTACGATTTATTTTGTTACACAAATTTAACCTTGGAAATTAATTAAAATTATTTGTAACTCTGTGATATCCGCACGCAATACGCGTCTATTCAAAAACCATCACCTCAAAATCCCTGAAATAATAAGAAGACAGAGCGAAAAAGAACAAAATAGAGAGGTGTTAAAAACATTTCAAAAACCAATGAAAAACAACTTATTAACAAATTGAATTTAATTTACCAAAAATGGAAAAAGAGATTCCAATCACATTTTAATTGGTTATAATCCGCGCTCTTTTGCGCTATCTGTTGATAAACGCAAACTAATTTTGAAGAAACAATCACAATAACCCGTCTTTAGTTAAGTGGCTCTCCACTAACCGATGACAAAACTGAGAATAAAAATGAGCAAGATTGATAAAGCAACACGTATCCTGCTAGCAGGCTTCTGTATCAACCTTTGTCTTGGCATCCTGTATGCTTGGAGTGTATTTAACAAAGCGCTAGTAACTGAAGCTGGTTGGAGTGCTGCTGAAGCATCTTCACCTTACGCTATTGCAACTATCACATTCTCTGTTTGTCTTCTTGTTGCGGGCATCCTACAAGACCGTATGGGTCCACGTAAGATCCTTATCCTAGGTACAGCGCTTACAGGCCTAGGTATGATTGCTTCTGGTTTCGCTACAACGCCTATGATGCTGAACATCACGTTCGGTATTATAACAGGTGCAGGTATCGGCTTCGGTTACGCATGTCTGTCTCCATCAGCAATGAAGTGGTTCCACTCTTCTAAGAAAGGTATGGTTAACGGTCTTATCGCAGCAGGCTTCGGTCTTGCGGCTATTTACCTAGCACCAGTAACTTCTGCGCTAATCGACAGCATGGGTATCCAAACTAGCTTTATGATTCTTGGTGTTGGTGTACTTGCAATCGCAGTACCTCTAGCAGCAACAATCAACAACCCACCAGCGGATTACACGCCAGCTGAGCCTAAAGTAAAAGCAGGCCAAGCTCCTAAAGCGGTTAAGAAGACTGAAGACCTAACTTGGAAAGTAATGCTGAAGACTCCTCAGTTCTACTCTCTATGGATCATGTACGCATTCGCTGCATCTGTTGGTCTAATGATCATCGGTAACATCACTACAATTGCTAGCGTTCAAGCTAACCTGCCAAACGCAGTTTACCTAGCGTCTATCCTTGCAGTATTCAACTCAGGCGGCCGTGTTGCTGCGGGTATGCTTGCAGATAAAATCGGTGGCGTACGTACTCTACTTCTAGCGTTCATCCTTCAAGGCGCGAACATGGCTCTATTCGCTACGTTCAACTCTGAATTCACGCTAATCATTGGTACGGCTATCGCAGCGGTTGGTTACGGTACGCTTCTAGCAGTATTCCCAACACTAACTGCTGAGTTCTACGGCCTGAAAAACTACGGTACTAACTACGGCGTGCTTTACACGGCATGGGGTATCGGCGGCGCTATCGGTGCAGCAGTTGTTGGCTTCTCAATGTCAAACGGCGAAGGTTACGGCCTAGCTTACACAATCTCTGCAGTTATGATGGCAGTGTGTATTGTTCTAGCAATCATCACTAAACCAATCTCTGAAGCTAAAGTTGCTGAACTAAAAGCATCACAAGCTTAATCAACAGAAAAGATTGAATTTGTTACTGAAGAGCTTAACCTTAGGGTTAGGCTCTTTTTGTATCAAGCGACTTCTCCATTGACGACCGAAACCACTCTTCAGCTCTCCCCCACTTATTATCTCGACAACTTCAATCGACTGGTTGAACACGCTCAAACGCTCTACCCCGATCTTCTGAGTGATGATGAATGTCGTTGGTTGTCCGCATACAAACGTCTTTCTGTTTCAAGCCAATGCCTAATGGTTCGTTTGCTTTCTCGTAAAGGCCGTTGGTTTCGCAGCGATAAACTCAACTATGTTGAGATCCCAGATCTAAAGACCGTACTGCAAGAGCTAAACAGCTCAGGCTTCATTGGGTTGAGTCATCCCGAAGAACAGCATGACCTCGCCATTAGTGAGGTCGAGCTCGGGTTTCACTTGCTCACCAAACCAGAGCTGTTGAGTGTATTCCCCGCCCTTAAGAGCCATAGAAATGCCAAGAAAGACGAGCTGTTGTTACGGCTTGATCAGCAACCTTTTGATCAATTTCAAAACCTCTCTTTCGACTGTATTTACGTCATCGAATCTCAAGTGATTGATGTATTACTGTTGCTGTTCTTTGCCAACACCTATCAAGACTTAAGTCAGTTCGTGTTAAGCGACCTTGGGCTAAACACCTTTGAGAACTACCCATTAAGCAAGCAACACCGCTTCTTCACCTCTAGGGATCAGCTCAATCAATTAATCCAGATGCGCGATATTCAACGCTTGTATTCAGAAGGTGACCGCAAAGATGGCGAGTTTCTGGAACTGCTTTTAAATGCGATTCCTGAAGAATCAGAACACAGAAGTATTGCCAGAAAACGATCGCGTTTGATCAATGATATTGCTCGCGATCTTGAAAGGCTTAATCTAAACGACCAAGCTATCTTTTGGTTCAGACAATCTACACTTCCTCCGAGCAGAGAACGACTTGCACGCATCTATGATAAGCAAGGTACGCTAGACTTAATGTGTGACATTGTCACGCAAATGAAAGCTACTCCATCGGATGTGTCAGAGTTGGAAGTCGCTATTAAGCTTGAAGACCGGCTGCTACGGAAACAGGGGCACAAAGTTTCACGAACCATAAAGCCGAGCTGCAAAGAGTTAAAACTGGAATTAGACCTCAGCCAAACTCGAGTCGAGCTTGCGGTAAAGCAGCATTTTGAGAACCAAGGTTGGGACGTCTATTTTTCAGAAAACAGTTTTCTGTGTGGCTTGTTTGGTTTGGCTTTCTGGGATGTCATTTTCGCAGACGTTGAAGGCGCCTTTATCAATCGTTACCAACATCGACCATTGGATCTGTACCATTCAGATTTCGTAGACAAGCGAGCCGAACAGATTGAAGCCGTGTTTCAGACGATATCCAAACATGGGCTGAACCATTTGCTCAATACTTACGATGAAAAGCAAGGTATCGCGAACCCCTTTGTTCATTGGAATTATTTTCCTAAAGCACTCATCGAACACGGCATGGCTTCAATTCCAAATGCCTTGGTTGTAGACCTCTTCAAAGTGATATTGAGTGACTTAAAGCTATTTAGAACTGGGATGCCGGATTTGATTGCGTTCAAGGGCGATGAGTTTCATTGGATTGAAGTCAAAGGCCCTGGCGATAAACTGCAAGACAACCAGTGGCGCTGGATCAAAGAGTTTGAGCGATTGTCTGTCCCCTTCTCTGTTTGTTACGTCAATCAATGAGTCTTAGCTCTTAACTCTTAACTCTTAACTCTTAACTCTTAACTCTTAACTGCTAGCTTTTAGCTCTTGGGACTTAAATCTAGCTAAGTCTAAACACCAATTTCTGAGCACTAGCGAGTGACGCGCATCGACAAGTCACTCGTCCCATCAAGATCTTGTCTACAAAATTGTTAGAACATGAGCATTTTCAATCATTTTCGATATAATTATAGAAAATGCCTAATATTTAAATACGTATGAATTTGAAAAAACTCTTCATTTTAGCTTTTGTTAGCGTCTTCTCAGGTTGTGCCGTCTACGCGGGTTTAAACTTCGACGAACTGTTTGGTGAACAACAAGTACGCGATCGCCAAGCACCTATTCTTTCAGCTCAAGCGCAGCACTTCATTGACGAAGTAAAGCCCATCATTGATAACCGATGCGTGGTTTGTCACGCTTGTTATGATGCCCCTTGCCAACTCAAAATGTCTTCAGTGGAAGGTATAGACCGAGGCGCGAGCAAAGCACTCGTTTATCAAGGCACCCGCTTAACGGCATCAGCCCCTACTCGCTTGTTTGAAGATGCGTTAACCACACAAGAGTGGCGCGATGCGGATTTTCATCCTGTCCTCAATGAGCGCATGCAGAATTCAACGGCTAACCTCGATGCTGGTCTTGTTTCTCGTATGTTGATCCAGAAAGAGAATCACCCTCTGCCCGATCAAACCCAGCTTGAAGGTTTCGACTTTTCAATCGATCGCGACCAACAGTGCCCAACGATTGAAGAGTACGCTCAATACGAGAGAGATTACCCAACTTGGGGAATGCCTTATGGGATGCCGAACTTAGATAAAACCGAATACGCGACTTTAATGAGTTGGTTAGAAAATGGCGCGTTAATGAACGACCACATTCCGCTGAATGATGCAGAACAAGAGCTCGTTAATGTCTACGAAAGCTTTTTAAACAAGAGCGACAATAAAAGTCAACTTTCAGCACGTTATATCTACGAGCACCTGTTTTTGTCTCACGTCTATTTTTCTGATTTAGCTCAACCAACGCGTTTCTTTACTGTTGTTCGCTCTGCAACACCACCAGGTGAAGCGGTACAACGCATCACGACTCGTCGCCCTTATGACGATCCAAAAGTAGACCGTGTTTACTACCGTCTGATTCCAGAACAAGGCACTATCGTCGACAAAACGCACATGCCTTTCGCACTTAATAAAGAGCGTCTACAAAAGTGGAATACCTGGTTTGTCGACGTAAATTACGAAGTAAAACAACTGCCTAGTTACGACATCGATGTTTCAGCAAACCCAATGACATCATTTGAAGCGCTGCCAGTAAACTCGCGCTTCAACTTCATGTTAGATAACGCGCAAAACACCATCATGGCCTACATCAAAGGACCTGTGTGTCGTGGTCAACTTGCCTTGAACGTAATTAACGACCGTTTTTGGGTTTTCTTCATCGACCCAGAGAAAGCCGATGTTCCTGAAATCAACGCCTTCTACGCAAGTCAAAAGAAAAATTTAAAGCTACCTAGCGAACTAAAAAGTAACACCGTACCTGTGACCAACTGGGTAAGATACGCAAAGCAACAAGCGCAATACCTAAACGCGAAATCAGACTTCACTAACCAATGGTTCGAGAGTGGCGTCCACCTAGACACTGGCATCATTTGGGATGGCGATGGCATCAACCCGAATGCTGCTCTCACCGTCTTTAGGCACTTCGATAGCGCCTCTGTTGTACAAGGGTTAGTTGGCACGCAACCTAAGACTGCGTGGATTCTTGATTATGCTCTTCTAGAGCGTATTCATTATCTTCTCGTTGCAGGCTTCGATGTTTACGGCAACTTTGGCCACCAGCTGATTACACGCATGTTCATGGACTTCTTGCGTCTTGAAGGTGAGAGTAACTTCTTAAGCCTTCTTCCTAAAGACGTTCGTCACATTGAACACTCTAGTTGGTACCAGAACCAAAGCGCACAACTGAGTGACTATTTGCAGCGAAACATTGCACCTTTTGATCAGCCGACCAGCGTGGTTTACAAAACGGCCGATCCGAAACACGAACTGCTTGATATGATCAAAGATAAGCTCGCACCTGTTCTCGATAATCGCTTTGAGATTGTTGAAACAGGTTTTGGTAGGAAGAATGAAGCACTGCTTAACCAAGTGAATTTGATAAAGGGCGAAGGCCTGCGTCATGTGCCTCAATTAGTGATGATCATGATTGAAGGCGAAAACGGCGAAGAGCAACTGTTCACCATGATTCACAATAACGCGCACAGCAACATTTCTAGCTTGTTTAATGAAGAAGGTAACCGTGATTACGCCAATGATGACCTTACCCTCGTACGAGGCGTTGTCGGTAGCTACCCTGCGGCTTACCTATCATTAACCGAGAGCGAGATTCCTACTCTGGTTAAAACGCTGCAAAACTTAAGCACAGAAGAAGACTACGTGGCGCTGCTAGATAAGTTTGCGGTACGACGCAGTTCTAGCGAGTTCTGGCCATTCAGTGATCGCGTGCATCGTTGGTATCAACAAGACCAACCGATCGAGTTCGGATTGTTGGATTACAACCGCTTCGAGAACCGTTAGTTTTCACTCATAAAGCATAAAAGCAAAAATCCTCTGTCTTGGCAGAGGATTTTTTGTTTATGGGGAAAAGTATCGTAAATGCTATTGAGAAGCGAGAAGTGCTCTTAAGAAGCGAAAAGTGCTCTAGATTGAATCCGATGCTTCCGGTTGGTGTAGCTCATCAAAAAACGCACGCGCGGCGGGGGAAAGGGAATCTACAGGTTGCTTCAACACCACATAAAACTGACTCTTAAGGCTCCACTTCTCGGGCTGAAGCGGAATCAAGGCTTGGTCATAATGGCCACGGTCGATTAAATGAGACGGTAAAAAACTCAGGTGTGTGCCCGCCAAGGTTAAAATTACACCCGACTCGACATGCCAGCCATCAAAAGGCTTTACGGAATCGTACTGCTCAATATTCAGTAATCGGAACATCTCATCTTTGGCATAGCCGCCCATGTTGATACGACAGCCATTCAATGAGAAACCCCTGTCCATGATCTTCTCGGCCAGATCTTTGCGCGCATACAGATAACTGTGCTCTTCAAACAGTGGGTATTTATGTTGAAACGCTGATTTTTGATGTGACCCTAGAA
Source organism: Vibrio sp. 10N.261.55.F4 (assembly GCF_041470465.1). NCBI lineage: Bacteria > Pseudomonadati > Pseudomonadota > Gammaproteobacteria > Vibrionales > Vibrionaceae > Vibrio > Vibrio sp. 10N.261.55.F4. Next base: position 25,250 of record NZ_JBFRMM010000021.1, read on the forward strand.
CCACTATCATCATATCAATCTGGTTCTTTGCTAGCTTCTCATTCAACTGGGTGAAATCGCCGACATCAACACTCACCTCTACACTGTTACTGCGTTGATAAAACGTCTCGATCGCTTTGGGAAGTGGGTTATAAGGCAAAGTGACGGTGTTATCCAAACATCCAATTCGCACATGCCCAGAGAGTTCCGTCTGTACACCTCGTAACTTATAAGCGAAGTCGGTTAAGGTCGATTTTAGTTGGTTCGCATATTTATACACTTGCTCACCTTCATGAGTCAGCTTAAAACCACGTCGACCACGTTGGCATAATGTTAATTCTAAGCTTTTTTCCAAGGCAATAAGCTGATTACTCAGCACTGGTTGACTAATCCCAGTGCTTGCGACCGCCTGATTGATGCCTCCTTGTTCAACAATTTCACAAAAAAGCTCTAATCTACGTAGGTCTCTTTTATCTAACTTATTGTTTGGATTCACTTTGCCACTCACATTTGTTTTTTGTTATGTTTACATCTGATTATATTCATTTATTAACAATAAATACATCAGTATGCTTTATTCACACTTATGGAATAACAATGCATGGATGGCACTATGGCGGCAGAAGCTTACGTGAATAAACCCGAAGCAACACACAGCCACAAAAAGATAGATGACTTCGAGTTGGAACCCGTTCCCGAGAAGGCCAAACGATCTTGGTGGGTCATCAGCCTTATTTGGTTGGCAATCGGCATCGACATTTCGGGACTGTTTCTCGGCTCGATTCTAAGCAGCGGTATTGGTTTTGAAGACGCACTGCTTGCCACGTTTATTGGTTCAGGCTTATTGGCGATCATCGCGATGCTGTGTGCCAACATTGGCTTTCAAGCTGGGGTGTCTACCCCGCTGGTGAGCAGCGCGGTATTTGGCCGTAACGGCGGTAAAATTCTTGGCTTCATCAACGGCATCTCATTAGTCGGCTGGTTCGCATTCCAGGCTGATTTCTTCGCTTTCATCATGGTCGATGCACTGGCGAAATACGACATCATAATTTCACACCTCACCGCTCTTATTGGCGGCAGTGTGTTAATGATGATGACGGCTATCTATGGCGTTCGTGCTTTAGGCAAACTCAGTACCTATTCTGTTCCATTGATGGTGACGTTGATTACCATCGGTTTGTTTATGGCTGCTGATTATCAAGGTGGCGCAGCGCCATCGATTGAAGATCCTTTGACGCTTGGCCAAGCCATCTCTTTTGTTATGTCTATCTGGATTCTAGCTGCGGTTGCTGCACCTGATATTGCTCGCTACGCCAAAACACGCCGTGATGCGATTTTAGGAGCGGGTATCGGTTTCCTCGTCGGCAACAGCGCCATCATTCTTATCGCATTGATCTTGACCAAAATGACCGGCACCGACGACCTAGTCGAAGTCTTCTTCACCCTAGGTTTAGGCATGGCGGCCATTATAGTACTGGTATTCGCACAATGGACCACCAACAGTAGCAACCTAACCTCTGGCGGCTTATGCATGTCGATGGTTCTACCTAAGATTCCGCGCCCTGTTCTGGTTGTGATCATGACCATCGTCGGCATTGGTATCGCTCAACTCGGCATGGTGAACAAGTTTACCGACTTCTTAATGCTACTCAGCGTAACCATTGCGCCTGCTGCGGGTGTCTACATCGTTCAATATTATGTTTTAGATTCGACAAAAATGAGCTTTGAGAACATCCAACAAGTTCCAGCTTGGATGTTTAAAGGCTTGGCTTCTTGGGCATTTGGTACTGCATTCAGCGCTTGTACTGCACCAGAGTTTTTCAACCTGTTTTCGTTCACCAGCATCTCGGCGTTAGACGGCATTCTTGCCGCTGGTGTGATTTACCTCGCCCTAATGAAGCTTTCTCCTTCAAGTGATAAGGAATAGTAGTTGTGATTATTACTGAACAAATGATTGATGATATCGCGCTGGGTGCGACGGTATTAGGTACTGGCGGCGGCGGTGACCCATACAGCGGTGCCTTGATGGCGAAAGTAGCCATTGCAACGGCAAAGCACCCTGTACGCATGATTCCTTTAGAAGACGTGCAAGACGATTGGATGACAGTGCCCTCTTCAATGATTGGCGCACCAACAGTCGCAGTAGAGAAACTCAATTCGAAAGATCAAATGTTGATTGCTTTCGAAGCGATGGAAAAAGCGCTCGGCACTGAAGTAGCGGCAACGTTTCCTATCGAAGTAGGCGGCTTCAATTCATTGATTCCAATTCTCGTTGCAGCACAAAAGAACATTCCTGTGATCGATTGTGATGCGATGGGACGTGCGTTCCCAGAAGCTCAGATGGTGACCTTCTTTCTTGATGGTCTCCCTTCGGCACCAAACACATTGGCCGATGAGCGTGGCAATGTCGTCACGCTTTATCCGATAGACGGAATTTGGTCTGAAAAGTTTGCGAGGCCAATTACCGAGCAGATGGGCGGCTCTGCAGCAATGTGCGATTACCCAATGAACGGTAAGAACCTAAAACGCAGCGCACTGCCTGCAACACTGACCCAAGCAATGAAGATTGGTGAAGCGATTAGACTGGCGAACGACAACAATAAAAGTGGCACACAGGCCGTATTAGACATTGTCGGCGGCCATACCATCATCAGTGGCAAGATTGTTGATATTCAACGTGAAACCGATGGTGGTTTTGCAACAGGTGGTGTCGTGATTGAAAAGCTGGCTCAGTTTGAAGATACCGGCGTCGATAACGTGTTTGTGCAGTTCCAAAACGAATTACTTCTCGCGCACAAAGGTACAAGCCGCGCAGACATGAGCCAAGATAACCTGCTGGCATCAACACCGGATCTTATTTCGATCTTGGATCATGAAACGGGTAAGCCAATCACAACCGAACAACTTCGTTACGGGCAGCGCATCGACCTTATCGCTTACCCTTGCGACCCCAAATGGCGCACTGACAAAGGTATTGAAGTCGCGGGCCCGGGTTACTTTGGCTACACCGTCGAGTATCAAACCATTGAACAACTAAAGTCTGCATTGAAGAGGTAGTCGCATGACAAACATTACGCTTGATTACTGCCGTTTGGGCATTGACGTAGGTGGCACCAATACCGACGGTGTGCTGCTCGACGCAGACTTAAATGTGATTGCCAAAGTAAAAACCGCAACCACACATGATGTTTCAACAGGGATCGACAACGCGATTTCTGCGCTATTAAACCAAGCAAACATTGATGGTCAGCAAGTGAAACACGCGATGCTTGGCACGACTCAATGCACCAACGCAATCGTTGAACGAAAAGGCTTAGACAGAGTCGGCATGATTCGCTTAGCGCTTCCCAGTGGTGATAGCGTCCCGCCCCTTTGTGGTTGGAGTGAAGCGTGGCAAAACCTGCTTGGTCAGCACTTCTACCAAGCACACGGCGGCTATGAATATGACGGCCAGTTGATTGCCGACATTCAAGAGTCTGAGATCCGCGAGCTTTGCCAGAAAATGAAAGGCCAAGTGGATTCCATTGCTATCTGCGGAGTGTTCTCTCCCGTCAACGGCGACCAGGAGCTTCAAGCAGCAGAATGGATTCAACAAGAACTTCCGGGCGTGAACCTATCGTTATCCCATAAAGTGGGCAGTTTAGGGCTTTTAGAGCGTGAGAACGCCACTATCCTCAATGCGGCTCTGCAAGGGACAGCAAAACGATTCGTTGACGGCTTTTGCAGTGCACTCATCAATCATGAAATCCACACCACGCCTTATTTCGGTCAGAACGACGGAACACTGATGTCACAGCAGTTCGCATTGATGTACCCGATTCTTACCGTGGCTTGTGGGCCAACAAACTCGATTCGTGGAGCGAGTCACTTAACTAAGTTAAAAGACGCGATTGTGGTCGATGTGGGCGGCACTACGTCTGATATCGGCGTACTGACTCACGGCTACCCAAGAGAATCGAGCTTAGCAGTAGAAATCGGTGAAGTGAGAACCAACTTCCGTATGCCTGATATTTTGGCGTTAGCCATTGGTGGTGGTACCAAGGTTCGCTTTGAACAGCAGCGTATAGAGCTAGGCCCAGAAAGTGTTGGCCATACCTTGACGCAAACGGCGCGTAGCTTTGGTGGTGATGAACTTACGCTCACCGATATTGCACTCAAAACAGGACAAATGCAGTGGCAGGCAGAACATCAACTGAGTGATGAGATTGGTGTTTCAGCCGAACAAGCAAGCAAGATTTATCAACAAATGGTCACGGATGTTGAAGAAGCCATCGATAAGATGAAGACCTCTGCGGCGAGTGTACCCGTAATCATGGTTGGTGGTGGTAGTGCCCTATTCCCAGATCATTTTGAAGGTGTGAGCCAAGTGGTTCGTCCTGAGCACTTTGAAGTGGCTAATGCGATTGGTGTTGCGTTGGGTGAAATATCAGGTCAATTCGATAAGATCGTACCGATTGACCCAGCATCACGTGAAGAGACCTTAAAGGGCTTGGAAGCACAATCAAAGCAACTGGCGATTGAAGCTGGCGCATGCAGCGATAATGTCGCGATCATTGAACGCAGCGAGATTCCATTAAGCTACCTACAAGGCAATATGGTTCACGTTAAGATCAAAGCTGCTGGACATATCAAGATGGCTTAGAGCCGTTCCTTGAAAGCCTTACTTAGATTCTTATTCGACAATAAAAAAGCAGGTCACTTCTTCATATTAAAACGGAGAAATAGCCTGCTTTTTGTTTTCTGTTCTTATTTTGGGGCTTTCCGCCCAATAGCCACTCTATAGTTGCTCTCGGAGCGCTGCTAACGAGTCTTTCACCAATTCAGGTAATGAGTCTGCATTATCGCGATATTGAAGTAATGGATCCTCGCTCGCTTCAATGCTCTGGCATAAAGCAAACAGTGCAGATAATCCTAGGCTGCCGGCAGACCCTTTCAGTTTATGAGCTAAAGACTTAATTTCACGAGCGTTGTCAGCGGCACTTGCCACAATCAGTTCATCGAGAGTGACTTGGCTGCTTTGGTCAAACAACCCAACAATCTGCACTATTTTTTCTCGACCGAGAATGGCCAAGTCGTCTTTGATAATCTTAGGGTTAATCATCTGCACAATCGGTTCTCCTTGATTATGTTCCGCGTCTTGGTTTGCTCGTTGTGTCGAGCTTGCAAATGCCAATGCTGATAAGTCTAGCTCGGTTTCCTGAGGTTTAGAGTTTAGCTGACAGCAAACAGCATCTGACGGATCCGGCTGAGGCAGCAACAGCGTGTGACCGTCCAACTGCTCAACAATCAATTCCGATAATGCTTCCTTCTCTAACGGCTTAGGTAAGAATCCATCAAAGCCAGACGACAAATAGCTTTCCACTTCTTCGTTAAACACATGAGCCGATACTGCGATCATTGGGGGTACTTTTCGAATTACGTCTTCTTCACTTTTATGCTGAAGCGCATCGTCTTTGAGTTGTTGAATTAACTCGACGCCATCGCAGTCGGGTAAGTTAATGTCCACCAGCGCAATATCGAACTCTTGCTCACTGAATATGGCTCTCGCTTCTTGTCCGGTTGTCGCAATCACAACCTCGTGCCCCAAGTTATGCAAGAAGCCTTCAGCAACGATGCAGTTTACGGGGTTATCTTCAATCAGAAATACTTTAGCTCGAATACACGCTTCAATGACCGGTACTTTCGTTTCTATCTTCTCACCGGCTTCAAGTGGCAGTGAGAACCAAAACTGGCTACCCTCGCCTTCTTCAGAATGAACGCCAATATCCCCGTTCATTGCCAACATGATGCTTTTACTGATCGCTAATCCAAGCCCTGTGCCGCCGGTTTTGTTGCGACCGCTATCGGTTTGGGTAAAGGCATCAAACAGACAAGCTTGTTCGCTAGCATCAATACCGACACCTGTATCTGACACTTCAAACATCACTCGATTTTCATCTTCGATATCTAAGCTGATAAAGATATCGACCGAGCCACTTTCCGTAAACTTAATCGCGTTACCGACCAAATTATTCAAGATTTGGCTGATTCGCGTTACGTCACCACGCCAATAGCGTTGCACATCACTTTCAATATGGAAATCAAAGTTCAGCTTCTTCTCAGCGGCACGCCCTTCCATCAATTGGTAGGTATCTTGAACCATCTGATGAAGATCAAACGAAGCAGTGCGGATTTCTAAATGCCCTGCTTCAATCTTTGAGTAATCCAACACGTCATTCAAAATCGCGAGTAGGTTCTTACCGCTGCGGTTAATGATGTCTGCATAGCCGGATTGCAGCGGGTCTAACCCGGTATCTTTGAGCAATCTTGCAGTACCTAATACACCGTTCATCGGCGTTCGTATTTCATGACTCATCGTCGCAAGGAAAGCGGATTTTGCGCGGCTTGCTTGTTCTGCGGCGTTACGAGCCTTAGCGTGGTTCCCTACCTCGATGTTCAGCTTCTCATTGGTCTTTTGCAGCTGGTAGGTTCGGTCTGTGACCAACTCTTCTAAGTGTTCTTTGTGCTCTTCAAGTTCGCGTTTCGCCTTTGCTTCACCCACCGCAACCACTTGTAGCGCCTGCGCGGTGTTTCTGGCAGTGATGATCGCCTCGCCCATATGAGCCAGCTCATCATTCCCCTTTACCGAGATATCAATATTCAGGCGACCTTGTGCGATAGACATCAAGGCCGATGAGTATTCAGTAAGACGTTTAACAACCGAGATATACACCACTCGCCACACGATAAATGCAACGATAACCAAACCAATAACCGAAATCACAGACAGTGACCATTGAGCCAAATTCAACGTGCTGGTCAGCTCATCAACCGCTTTTTTGGTACTGCGGTTTGAATCATCAACCAGTTGGTTAACCGTTGTATTCAACTGAGAGAACAGCTCCAACGTATTTTGCATCAGAAACTCTGACTTTTTGGTGTTCTCATATTGTTCTAATGAAATATCGAACACGACTTGGCGTTTTCTGAGCTCTTCTAGAAGCTGAGACATCTGCGCTGAACGAGTAGGATCTTCGACCGCTTTAACGCGGCGCGCCATGATTCTTAGGTTGGATTCAAATTCTGATTGGATTTGATGAATACGCTCTACGTTGGTAACGGTTTGCGTTTCTTCAATTTGGTTAAGCATTTTGAACGCCAGCAAATGCAATTCGTGTAGGCGCTCAGACAAATCAAGGTCAACCTCTACAAGCGCATCTAAGGCTTGGTAGGCTTTATCCGTTTCTTTGGTTTCTAGCAGGTCATAGATATGCGTGACGTTAGCAACCGCAATGGTAGCCGTGTTCAAAACTTGGGTTCGCGTCAACTGCTCTAGCTCTTCGGCCAATAGGCGCATCTCTTCGACACGAGACGACAACTCTTTGCTTAACCAAAGCTTACGCTCAACCGACACACCCAACTCAGCCAGTGTGTTAATAACGCTTTGAACATTGTTTTCGAGTTTATTGAGGAGCTGAGAATCGAAACTGTCGACACCAAGCTCTTTGATATGTTGAAGAAGCGACTCAAGTTGGTCAAACAGTACGGTGCCAGCCTCTTTTCTTTCAGCTTCGTTTCTCGCATTAGAAAGTGTTTGTACTGACGAAATAATACGGTTACTCAACTCAGAAACCTGGCGAGCTTCGATCATGGCAGGAAGCGCCGAATCAACGACGTTTCTTTCCGTTTTTGCTACAAAGCTAAAACCAGAAACACCGATCAATGCAGACAATAGAACCAACAGTGCCATCACTAAGAATGAGGCCAGCAGCTTGCGTCCAATACTCGCTGAAGCTAACAACATAAACTCTAAACCTTAAAACGTTCTTCTTTACCCATGCAGAATACGCTATATTTTGCAGTGTTTCTTATCTAAAACCAATAAAACGGCAATTCATGCTATCTAGACCTTTCGCTTCAATAATTCTTCTCTCACTACTGGCCTCAGTGACTACTGTCGCAGGTGCTAGTGAGCCTTTGAGCCCAATAAAACCCGCCAATGCCACATCACAAAAAGAGAAAATCTGTGCCATTTATCCGCACCTCAAAGACTCATACTGGTTGTCTGTGAACTATGGAATGATCTCTGAAGCAGAAAAGCAGCAAGTTGAGCTAAGAGTATTGGAAGCTGGCGGTTACCCCAACGTGGCCAAACAAGCCTCGCAACTGGTGCTTTGCACGCAATGGGGAGCCGATGCCATTATTTTAGGTACGGTTTCACCCGATGCGTATCATGACAATCTCAGCGATTGGGTTGGCTCGACGCCTGTGTTTGCTACGGTAAATGAGTTAACCGTCAATGAAGAACAACAGAAGGTATTAAAAGGTACGGTCGGTGTCGATTGGTACCAAATGGGATACCAAGTCGGAGATTTTTTGTCGAAACGACACCCGAAAGGATCAGGCGAAACACCTATCGCCCTGTTACTTGGCCCGCAAGCTAGTGGCGGCACTAAGCCTGTAGCACTGGGGTTTTATGATGCGATCAAGTCGAGTGATATCAAAATTGCGATCAGCTATTGGGCAGATAACGATAAAGAATTGCAAAGAAACCTAGTACAACAGGTGATCGAAGAACCTGATATCCAATATATAGTCGGAAGTGCCGTCGCGATTGAAGCAGCGATCAGTGAACTACGCGCGGCCGATAAAACCGAAGAGATTGGGTTAATTTCAAGTTACTTAAGTCACGGAACCTACCGTGGTTTACTTCGTAACAAGGTACTTTTTGCGCCAACAGATAAAATGGTTGAGCAAGGTCGCTTGTCGGTAAAACAAGCCACGAGTTACTTACGCGGTCAACCTTACGAGCAACACAGCGCACCGATTATCGAAGCGCTGACACCTGCAACTCTCAAAGATCAAATTATCGCCGACTCATTGTCACCTTCTGAGTTTCGTCCGGTATTCAGTGTGAATCCTTAGTGCTATATTGGCTGAAGAACTCAAAACAATAAAAACGAAACAACAATTTAGGGAACATTCATGCAAAAAACGACGCGCACTATGCCAACACACAAGCATATCGCTTTGGTCGCTCATGACCACTTCAAACCTGAGCTACTAAGATGGGTCAAAGAGAACAAAGAAAAACTACAAAAGCACTTCCTTTACGCAACGGGCACGACTGGTTCTTTACTAAGTAAAGAGACAGACTTAGCAATCAAGAGCATGATCAGCGGCCCTATGGGCGGTGACCAACAACTTGGCGCGCTTATCTCTGAAGGCAAGATCGATATGCTGATTTTCTTCTGGGATCCACTTAATGCTGTACCACATGACCCAGACGTAAAAGCACTGCTTCGTATCGCAAGTGTTTGGAACATTCCTGTGGCCACTAACCGCGCTACCGCTAATTTCTTGTTTAACTCTTCACTGCTTGAAGAAGAAGTAATCATCGAGATCCCAGACTACGAAGCGTACCTAGCTGAGCGCACGTAATCGCACGTTAAATGTGCTCTCTACTGAACAGACTAAAAAGCCTGCATTTTATCGCAGGCTTTTTTATGTCTCGTTTTCAGACATTAAACAGTTCAATCATAAAACAGTGCGAGAGTCTCTCTATTTATCGCTCCACACTGCCATCTCGTTGCCACTTGGCTCTCTGAAATGGAAACGTCTGCCGCCGGGAAAGCTAAAGATCTCACGGTTTATCTGACCACCAGTATCAATTACATCGCGCTCGGTTTGCTCAAGATCTTGGCTATAAAAAACCATCAGCGCCGCGCCATTATCCGTATTCGACGCCAGATCCGCCAAATAGAAGCCGCCCATTAAGCCTTTGCCTTCAAACGCAGAATACTCAGGGCCATAGTCTTCAAAGCTCCAACCAAACACTTGACTGAAAAATGCCTTAGTTGCGGCGATGTCTTTCGCAGCAAATTCAATGTAGTTAATAGAGCCGTGTTCCATAGCAAATTCCTTATGCTTTATGCGTCTGCCTTGTGATATTAGGGCAGGGATTGAAGATCTAATCTTAGACAATCAAGTCAAGTAACATCACTTTTTACGAACAACTGGGTAATCAGAACCATGCAGCTCCTGCACAAAGCCAGAGCCGTCGCCACTGTGCGTGATCCATACTTTCTCTTTTGCCCGCGTCATTGCTACATAGAATAAACGACGCTCTTCAGCATAAGGGAACGCGTCTGATGATTCAGTCAATGCGCCATCAATATGCAGCTGTTTCTTCTTGGTCGGGAACTGTCCTTCGTCAACACAAAGAATAATGACAAAGTCCGCCTCTTTACCTTTACTGCCGTGGCAAGTCATGAACTTGATATCAATGGAAGTGAAGATCTTCTTCCAGTCTTCCAACAACTCTGGCTTGTGGTAATGATTACGTCCAAGTAGCAGCACCGATTTATTGGTTTTGCCTTTGGATTGACGGTTCAGTTGATCAAGAATCTTCTCAACTTCTTTACTTGGCGCACTGTACACCGCCTTCTGCTTCTGTTGCTTGAAGCTGTTCAGTTCTTTCGGAATCTGAATTGGGTTTTCTTGTACAAAGCGATTAGCCACCGCACCTAACTGATTGTTAAAGCGGTAAGTCGTATCTAGGTGATGAATGGTCGAACTTTCAAAACGATCCTTAAAGCCCGTGGTCAAATCCACATCCGCACCTGCAAACTGGTAAATCGACTGCCAGTCATCGCCTACTGCAAAAATAGAGGCTTGATGCTCGGCTTTAGACTGATTACACAGTGCTTCAACCAAGGCAAGACGATCAGGTGAGATATCTTGGTATTCATCGATCATGATGAACTTCCAAGGTGAGATAAACTTGCCCTTCTCGACATACTGAGTCGCTCGGCTGATCATGATTGAGAAGTCGATATGATTCTGTTCTTTCAGCTCCTTTTGCCACGCGGTTACACATGGCCAACACAGTGAAAGCTCGCTGTTGAGGCGCGCATAGTCTCGATGATCAATCAGCTGTTGCTGTACTTCTTTTTTGGTTAAACCCGACGCATTCAACTGTTCAAGCTGCTTTTCAAGCCAACCGATCAATTTGAGGTTTGAAACGTGGCTACCAAGCTCATCGTCACCGGTTAAATAAGCGATTGGCCATTTAGACAAATGCTTTTGCCAACGTTTAAAGTTGGTCGGTGTCATCCAGTGCTTCTTCAACCAATCAATGCACCATGCTTGGCGTTGGTTGTCATCGAGCGCTAAAGGAGAAATAACCACACGTTCGGGTTCAACTTGATTCAGTATCTTTAAACCCAACTGGTGGAAAGTGCTGACTTGCACCTTCTCTGCTGATAAACCAATTTTGCTGTCGAGACGTTGCTTCATCTCTTCTGCCGCTTCACGACCAAAAGCGAGCAATAGCAACTCTTCAGCTTGAGCTTGATGGCTTTGCAGTAAATACGCGACGCGAGCCGTTAGAACACTGGTTTTACCCGAGCCTGCACCCGCTAAAATAAGGTTGTGATCATCATTCATCAACACCGCATATTGCTGCGATAAGTTCAGTGGTGACGACTCACATTGCGCAAACAACACTTCCCAGTTTTTTCGCTCGGTCTCTAGCCATTGCTGGTTTCTTTCAGCTTGCTTGATTTCCGTTTCAGATAACCATGGCTGCATTCTTGCGATGCGGTTTGGCATGCGTTGTGCGGCCTCTTCTAGCGTCATTGTCATACTCTCTAAGCCTGAGTTGACCATATCAACCCAAGTGTTGACCTTAGAATGCGGTAGAAAGGCTGGTAATTGCTCAAGACGTGTTAATTCAGCTTCCCACTGAGGTACGTGTTCAGCCAATTGTTCACATTGAGTGTCGTGCCACTTCTGATAAGCACTAACTGACGCGCGTGCAAATTGACGGCATTGATCCCAAGGTAAGCCTTGTACTAACCAACTGCGCTGTGTTCCATCTTGTTGATTAGCAAAAAATTGTAGCGATCCCCAGAACAATCCGCGCTTTATCGCGATCTTGCCACTCCAAATAGTAAATGGGATACGCTCTTCACTGCCTACTGAAGATAACAGCAAGCGTGGACCATCAAGTTCAACCTGATGATATTCATTTTGAATAAAAAACTGTGCAGTCTTGTTAGCGCTTAGCTGCATTGGAGTGTGCTCTTAATTGGGAATATTGAATTTATATCATGATGCAATGAGAATTAATAATATCTCATATCTTATCGACGCTTTCATGACCACCTACGGGCAATTATGGATAAGTATCAAATTCTTGTGCTTGATTTCTGTTAGGATTATGGTTTTTAGTGTGTCAAGTGAGCGACTGTGGACTTTTCAGCCAAATTACGCCTCTATTGGGCGAATAAAACCATAAATTACAGCGTATTAATTCTCATCACTCTACTCGGCGTGGTGGTGCCTGCTTGGTATTATGGACAAAACACACTGATCACGCCTTTGATCTTAGGCGTTATTGCTGCGGCTCTTGCGGAAAGTGATGACAGCTTTACCGGGCGCTTGAAAGCACTCACGCTGACCTTTATCTGTTTCGCCGTTGCGGCTTTCTCTATTGAGCTTCTCTTCGATACGCCTTGGCTGTTCGCGATAGGGCTTTTTGTTTCAACCTTCTCTTTTATCATTCTCGGGGCAATTGGCCCTAAATACGCGAGTATCGCATTTGGCTCTCTCTTAGTTGCCATCTATACCATGCTTGGTGCACACGAGAGCACCAACCTTTGGTTTCAACCGCTTCTACTGTTAACTGGCGCCGCTTGGTACTACTTCATGTCGATGATTTGGCAGATAGTGTGGCCAATGCAACCTGTGCAGCAAAACCTAGCCACGGTATTCGATCAAATCGGTAATTACATCGATTCAAAAGCGGAACTCTTCTACCCCGTTTCAGACTTGATTCCCCAGCCACACCGAATCATTGAAGCCAAACTCAACGCGAGTACCGTTAACGCACTCAACATGTGTAAGGCGACGCTACTTAACCGCTCTAAGCGCGGACACATTGACGGCCCTAGTGACCGATTTCTTAACACCTACTTTATCGCACAAGATATTCATGAACGCGTAAGCTCAAGCCATTATCGTTATCAAGAGCTAGCAAAACACTTTGAACGCTCTGACGTGTTGTTTCGATTTAAGTATCTACTGGAAGCGCAGGCAACAGCTTGTAAAGAAGTAGCGAGCTCATTGAAAGTTGGCGCTGAATACCAGCATGGTGACAAGTCTGTATTAGCACTTGATGAGCTGATGTCTTCGCTCAATCATCTGCACCAACAGAATAATCCTAAATGGAAATCACTGCTGAACCAGTTGGATTACTTATTCAATAACCTAGCAACCGTTGAAAAACAGCTCTCGAATATCAGCAACCCAGATGCAGAGAAGATTGAAGAAGGTGTATTGGACGATACCAACCCTCATACTTTGACGGCAATGTGGCACAAGATCAAAGCTAACTTGCACACCGATTCTATGCTATTCCGCCACGCGATTCGCATGGCGATCACTTTGACGCTGGGCTACGGGATTATCCAGGGTTTTGATATCGAACGAGGTTATTGGATTCTACTGACGACACTGTTTGTGTGTCAGCCAAACTACAGTGCAACCCGTCAAAAACTGACGGCGCGTGTCATTGGCACGGTCGCAGGCTTATTGATCGGAGTACCGTTACTGACTTTCTTCCCGTCGCAAGAGAGCCAATTAGTGTTCATTGTGATCAGTGGCGTGATGTTCTTTGCGTTTCGAATCAATAACTACGGGTTTGCGACCGGCTTTATCACACTGCTTGTGCTCTTCTGCTTTAACCAATTAGGTGAAGGCTACGCGGTAGTATTGCCAAGGTTAGCGGATACCTTTATTGGTTGTGCTCTCGCCGTGCTTGCTGTCATTTATGTGTTACCTGATTGGCAGTCGAAGCGACTGCACAAAGTGATGGCGAATGCGCTCGATTCCAATAAGAACTATCTCGCTCAGATCATCGGCCAATACCGTGTCGGTAAGAAAGATAGCCTAAACTATCGTATCGCTCGTCGTAGCGCTCATAATAATGACGCAAACCTGACTGCCGCCATCAGTAGCATGTTGGTTGAACCGGGTAAGTACCGTACCTCTGAAGATGAGAGCTTCCGATTCTTAACACTCAATCATGCTCTGCTTAGCTATATCTCGGCTCTGGGTGCTCACAGAACGCGTATTGATGATGAAGCGACACACAAACTGGTGCTAGATGCGCACAGAGTAATCCACCAGCATCTCGACGCTCTAAATGATCAGCTCTATTCTCATAAAGAGCATTGTGAAGTGAAAAACGCTTATGACCCGGAGCTGGATAAACGTTTGAGTGAATGGCGAGAAGAAGATGAGAATTCTGTCAAAATGGTTCTACAACAGCTCCATTTGATCTATCGCATGCTTCCAGAACTGCATACCTTAGCGACCAAGTTTGCAGTTAAGGTTAAGATCGACAAGTCGTTTGAAACAGAAGCTTCTTGAGCAACAAACAAAATACCGTAAAAACAAAAAGATAACGCCAATTGCTTATCTTTTGATCATCACAAATATTTATACATTGCTTTACCCATACCCCTAATTGGGTAGAGAAATTACTTACCTACCCTTGTGCCACAAGGGTTGAAGGCGTTTTTACATTGTAGGAATTTTCTGACTTTGATTGACCAAGCCTTAACTTTTCCTAACATTTCTCGGACAAAAAACGACCATAGGAATTTATAGTTGTCTTAGTTTCAAGAAACTTCAAACATCATTTAAAATTCACTTAATCTTGTTTGATTTCCTGAATCAGTAGGCTATGCTCTAAAGAGCATATGAATTTGAACAAAGGTCACACTATGAATACACAGCAATTTGAAGCATTTAAGCAGCAAATACAGCTTCTTAGCCCACAACAATTAAAAGCACTTCAGGGTGAGATCGACGGCAACCTCGAAACAGAGAAGCCTTCTTTGCTTACTGATGAAGAGTTAAACGCGCTAAATGACCTGTTCAGTTAATAGACAGACATCACTATTTTAGCTTAAGTTCACATTTTTACCGTAAATTTCATCTGTTCATCATTGCGCTCAAAATATCGTCCGCCTAGACTCATTCCATACGTCAATAAAAGGTTCTGATATGTCGATATCTGGTATTCAATCTGGTTACGCCATTATTCAGCAATCCACCAACATGGCTGAAGAAGCCGCAATCGAGCTCAACCAAGCCTCCAAACACGCTCTAGAATCCGACGACACTTTCGAAGCTAGCGATCTCAGCTTTAATCAAATAGAGCCTGAACAAGCCATTTCCTTTAAAGACAAAGAACCTGAACCTGCTTCATCTTCAACCGATTCCTTGATTAAACTGACACAAAGCGCAAGTTATAACCGCGTTGGTGCAAGTGTGGTTGATCGTCAAAACGAAGTCATCGGTAGCCTTCTCGACATTCATATCTAAATTTCGCTCAAATACAGCCTATATTTCGCGAAACTTCGCTGCTTTTTGCTTCAACAACCACACAAACTGTAACTCATTATATCAGGCGCTTGTTTCTGGTTTATTACTCGGTAGAATCAGCGCAAACCAATTTGCTGCACAAACTTTACTTCATACTATTTATGCCAAAACTAAATCTGCATCGCCGTGACTATGTTTCTATTTTAGGAGGCGACATCTCCGCAGACGAATTAGAAAAAAAGCTTCAGCCTCATTTTGAAAAGCCAGTAAATAAGCTGACACCTAGCCCCTACCTGACAGAAAAGAATCTCACACGTCGCTGGACAGCGCTCGATAATGCAGATTCACAGCAAGAACTGCTCGACCCTCATACACAAAGTCAGTTCCAAGCTTATGAGAAAAACATTGAGCACTTTATTGGCACCGTTAAAGTCCCTGTGGGAATATCTGGCCCTTTAAGAGTCAATGGCCTATTTGCTACGGGCGATTACCTCGTACCACTCGCGACCACAGAAGCTGCGCTTGTCGCGTCTTATAACCGTGGTTCTAAGCTGATTACGGCTTGTGGTGGCGCAAGTGCTATGTTGCTCAATGAAGGCGTAACACGTACTCCTGGCTTTGCATTTCAAGGATTAGTTGAAGCCGGACAGTTTGTGGCTTGGGCTGTGACTCAGTATGACCAGTTCAAGATCTTGGCAGAATCAACAACATCACACGGCAAGCTGACCGACATTAATATCAACATCGAAGGTAACCATGTTTACTTGGTGTTCGAATTTCTAACCGGAGACGCTTCTGGTCAGAATATGGTGACCATCGCAACCAATGCCGTGTTTGAGTACATCATCGAAAATACGCCAGTTAAGCCTGACCACGCTTTCCTTGATGGCAACTTGTCAGGCGATAAGAAAGCCAATACCCAAACCTTGCGCAGCGTTCGTGGCAAAAAGGTAACTGCTGAGGTTAATATCCCTGCAGAGCTTGTCGCGAAGTACCTACACACGACACCAGAGAAGATGGTCCAGTTTGGCCAAATGACCACAGTCGGTGGCGCTTTGAGTGGTACTATCGGTATCAATGCCCATTATGCGAATGCGTTGGCGGCACTCTATATCGCTTGTGGCCAAGACGCGGCCTGTGTCGCAGAGTCAGCGATTGGTATGACGCGTATGGAACTCAACAAAGAAGGCGGTTTATACGCGAGCGTCACACTGCCTAACTTAATGGTTGGGACTGTCGGCGGTGGTACCGGCTTGCCAAGTCAAAAAGCCTGTTTAGATTTACTTGGGCTGCATGGTAACGGTAAATCACAAGCACTCGCTGAAGTTTGTGCTGTACTGTGTTTAGCGGGTGAACTATCGATTGTGGGCGCATTTTGCGCAGGCCACTTTTCAAGAGCGCACCATAAGCTAGCTCGTAAATAACCTTTATCCAATTTGGCTTGTTCGGTTTTGTCGTTCATGCAAAATCACAAGCCAACCTGAATGCGTGAGTCATAAATGGATTACTTACACTTATCTAGGGTGAGCCTTAAGCACCTCACTGCGCTGCATATTATGCTGAACACTCACAGCGTCACTCAGACCTCAGAGCAACTCTGTGTCAGCCCTTCGAGTGTAAGCAAAACCCTGTCTCAGTTGCGTGACATCCTGAATGATGAGCTTTTCTATCGAGATGGTACCAAGCTTATCCCGACTCCCTTTGCTCTGAAGATAGCGCCCACTGTTCACGCAATTCTTTCAAGCATGAATGGACTGCTTCATCAAAAGAGTTTTACCCCTCAAGAGTACCAAGGCAGTTTTTCACTTTCGATGCGTGAAAGTACTTTCGAAGTATTTGCCTCAAAGATAAGTAAAATTACCACTGAGCTCGCGCCAAGCGCGAAGCTCAACATCTATTCGAAACAACAGCTCGGCTTCGATGCTTTACTCAGTGGCAAGGTCAATTTGATCTTGTTGCCTCATGATATATCTCAGCCGCCGACCGATAACAAAGAGCTGGTTTGGGAAACAATTCTTCCAGACGAAATGGTTTGTTTGATGGGCGCAGATCACCCTCTTGCTCAACAAGAACTGACAATTGAAGGCTACTTAGATTACAAGCACATTGGGATTTTAGATAACGAACTGTCTCAGCCTTACTTTGAGCAAAACTTAGTTCAATGTCATAAGCCAAGAGAGATGGCGATATCGGTCGCGGACTTCGGCGCTGCGGCTGTGTTGTGTCACCACACGCCTTTCCTGTTCACTTGCTCTAAACAGTGGGCTGAGCGTGCTAAGCAAGCTCAGGGCTTAGTGAGCAAGCCCTTGCCTTTTGATTACGGTAAGGTGGCGTATAGCTTAGTGTGGAACAAGCCCAACATGAATGATCAAGCGATCAAGTGGTTGTGTGACCTGTTTTTAGAAGCTTAATATTTTTAGAGACTTAGTATCTTTAGAAAGTTAACGTTCTTAGAAGCCTGATTGACTGCCTAAGAAATCTAAAGACTAGGTATAAACCTCAGGAGTTTGCATCGGTCTTTGAACTATGGTGTAGAGCTTATCGTGAAAGCTCTGCATCTGTTTTTCGGTGCATTTCGGCCAATCTAACGCGTCGCCAATGACACCATGATGCTGAAACGCATTGAGTCGAATTCGAACATCACTTGGTAGAGTCTTCAAGTAACGCCCCACTTGTTCAATTTCGTCCTCAAGATCGCTTTTATTTGGGATATGTAGCAACCTAACTTCGTGCAGTTTTCCTTTATCTGCTAAGTAGTTAATGGTTTCAAACACCCTATGATTACCTCTACCCACTAACCATTGATGTGT
This sequence comes from Vibrio sp. 10N.261.55.F4, assembly GCF_041470465.1. Lineage (NCBI taxonomy): Bacteria > Pseudomonadati > Pseudomonadota > Gammaproteobacteria > Vibrionales > Vibrionaceae > Vibrio > Vibrio sp. 10N.261.55.F4. Next base: position 43,414 of record NZ_JBFRMM010000021.1, read on the forward strand.
TTCCGATTGCCATGATTTTAGGTCAATCATCGCGCCATCAAGATAAGGCAACACCTTGTCCCACCCTTGAAGTGACAGCGAACCATTACTATCAATAAAACACGTGAGATGCGCTAACTGTGGATCACGTTTAATCGCTTGAAACAGCTCTATGATAAACGGCAACTGCATGGTCGCTTCACCGCCAGAAACGGTAATGCCACTCAAGAAAAACTGATTATGCCTGACAAGCTCCAGAACCTCTGAGACCGTCATTGTGGTAATTTTCGGGCTCGACTTATGGTCGCAGATATCGACGCACTGATCGCAGTTGGTACACGCGACCGGATCCCACTTCACCTTACCATCTACAGAGCTTAATGCGCCGCTTGGACACCCACTTATGCAGTCTCCACAATGGTTACAGTGATTAATAGTGTGTGGGTTATGGCAGGTTATACAATCGAAATTGCACCCTTGTAGAAACAGCACTAGGCGATTTCCCGGTCCATCAACACAAGAAAAGGTCAGCACACGGCTGACCTTCGCTTGTTTTTCTGTCTTATTATTTTTAACCCTAGCCATTTGAGTTGTTAGATCAGAAATTTTCATAATTCACATTGTTCGTATTCGAAACGCACCATACACATAACGCACGCACGTTAAAGCTATTCGTATGTCGGCGACATCTCTAAACTCGCCACGCGTGGTTTACGCTCTAATATGCCCGTGTTCTTCGCAGCTTCGGCACCTAAAAAGGTGGTATTGGTGCGTGAGCCTTGCTCGTCATATTTGGCAATGTCAGATAGCTTAATCATGTAACCCGTGACACGAACCAAATCATTTGATGCAACGTTAGCCGTGAACTCTCGGTAACCCGCTTGAATCGCGCCTTTACACAGGTTAAACATCGCTTCAGGGTTAGATTTCACTGTTTCGTCGATGGTCAGAATGTCACTGATGCCCGAGGTGTAGAACTTATGGTGACCCGCGGTTGCACGAACGTAAGAGACAGGATCCGGTTCGGTACCATAAGGAATACGGACACCCGGCGTCACATCTTCATCTAAGCTAATACCGCCTTGAGCATGCAGCAGAGCTTTACCTTCTAATCCATATTTCACTTCAGAGCGTTCAACGATCTCAGCCAGCTTTTCAGAGATACGATGACCAAGCTGATTCGCCAGTTCATCGTGACCATAACGCCCTGCTTGACCTTCTTTCTCCAACAAGATGTTGACTGCTTCCGCCATGCCGTAAATACCAAACATTGGCGCAAAGCGATCCTCTTCGATCAAACCTTCTTTGGTTAAGAAGCCTTCGAAGAAGTTAGACTCTTCATGCAAGAAGCGGCTTCGAACGTTCATCAACTCAACCATGATGCCACTGTAGTTCGGCAATACTTGTTGTAAGAAATCAGCACTGTCCTCAGACTTCAACGCCACTTGCTTAAGGTTCATACGCACCAAGGTGTTTGAACCACCCGCTAACGGCAGAGAGTTGTAGCAGCTCACAATACCAAAACGCTTATCGCCGTAAGCCTCGGCATGCGCTGGATAGTTTGCAATATGTGGTTTACTGCATTCACAGATGTTGCTCGCCGCATGACGAAGTAGATCATCAGGTGTCACGGCTGGGTCGTACATAAAGGTTAAGTTTGGCGCGATCTGCTTCAATTCAGCGTCTACACGTAAAATCGTACGGCAGATAATGTTGTCTGTCGGGCCGATATTCACATGCATAAAGGCGTCTGGCAGTGTGCGATCCAACATGATCCAGAACAGCTTAATCTTTTGGTATACCTGCTCTTCTGTTAAGTCGCCCACGAAAGGCATCAACACATCATCCAACTGACCTAGGTAAACCGGAATTGAAGTGACAGACGGAACATGGTGGTAAAGGATGGTAAGCATGTTCAATGCTTCATCGAAGTTGGTTGCCGCGCTAAGCTCTAAATACTCTGAGCCTTGATGTAAGTATTTAGAATAATCTGGAAGTACATAGCGCGGCTTAAATGGGGCGTGCCCTTCAAACATGTCACACAGCACACCTTGTTGTAAGGCTTGCTCTACTTCTTTGCTTACCGGCATATACGGTAAGCTGGCTTCAGCTTCTAAGGCAAGATAGCTCGACTTCTGTTTTGGTGACAGGTTGGCATCTGAAATGATATTGCTAAAGCGTTGTTGTTGCTCTGAAAGTGGTGAAGAAGTAGATGACGCAGATTGGTGGCTCATGATTAAACCCTTAGTGTTGTTATGGGCTTATTTTATATCTCACCGTTATATTTCCACTAATGAAATGTATGCAAGACTACATTTCCAAAATGGAAATAAATAATTTGTAAATTAGCGGTGTTGAGTTTTCTATGAGCGAGATGAGAAATAGAGAAATAGAGAAACCAGAGTTAGTAGTGAAGAAATGAGAAAGCGCTAATTCGTTCTGTTTAAAACGATAGCGCCAAAAAGAGAAAACCCACATAACTGACGTTAGAGTCGTTAATGTGGGTTTAGTAGTTTAAATGAGCATTCTGAATGCTAGCTCAAGGCATACACACGATTACAGATCTGGAAGCGCTTGTTTACGTCCAACACCCATTAATACCTTTAACTCTCCTTGTGGAGTGTCAATCGAGAACGGTGTAGAGACTTCAACTACTGCAAAGCCCGCTGCACTCAATACATTTTCTGAGCGCTGTTGGCTTACACCGTAGTCTTCACTGTCGCTTTCCAAGTACCAATCCCAGTGTACAAACGTACCGTCGTTTTCAAGCAGCGTGTAAATCAGACTGACTGTGTCTTGTAGGTTCGGGATAAAACCACACACCGAAGAGGCTACCACTAGGTCAAACTGGTTTCTGAATGCTGGATGCTGCGCTGCAAGTCCGCGCGATAAAATATCAACTACCGGTTCAACGTTAGGTAACTCTTTCTTATCTAACTCTTCAATCATCCCTTCAGAGATATCAAGTGCGATGATCTCTTTTGCTAAAGGAGATATTTTCTGGCTGAGTAGTCCTGTACCACAACCAAAATCAAGGACACGGGTTCCGTTTAAATCAACGAGCTGTGTTAACTGGTCAAATACGGATTGTGCGAATACTGCGGTTGCGGGATCTTTATCCCAATCAACGGCGTATTCGTCCCATTGTTTCGCCATCATGGCCTCCATCTTTACTTCTTGTAGGTTCGGAACTTCCCCAGAGTAAACCAAATTAGTCAATTCGTCATAGAGTTATCATGCAAAGATGGACTATTTCTAAGATAGTCAGCACAATATTCAGATAATATGCACCGACCCCCGCTCAATATGGAAATGAAATGAACCTTTCTCAAGTCCAAGCCTTTTGTTCCGTTGCTGATTTAGGATCAGTTTCTGAAGCTGCACGCCAGTTAGAATGCAACCGAACCAAACTCAGCATGTCGATTAAAGCCTTGGAAAAAGAGTTAGATGTCGAGCTGTTCGTCCGCAGCGGAAACCACGTTGAGCTTTCAGAAGCGGGTAAAGCGATTTACAAAGATTGCGAAGGCATGTTGGTGACAGCCGCGCGTATTAAACAAACCTGCTTGCATGTTTCGGGCGAATTCAACGCAGAAATTTGGATAGCACGAGATGACTCCCTACCCGATGAAATGTGGCAGGACTTATCTCACGCCTTAAATAACAAGTACCCTTCTACCTCATTCAACTTCGTTCTCGCATCGAGCGGTGACTTAGCTAACCTAGTTGAAACTCAGCAAGTCGACTTCGCATTTGGTGTCGATTACGAACGCGTCGATGACCCAAGAATTATCTACAACCCGCTTGGTAAGATTCGAATGATGTCTGTATGTAAGAAAGGACATGATTTGAGTGCGATGCGACGAGTGTCTGATGAAGTACTGAGAAATTCGATGCAAGCAACCATGGTTTATCTTAATGAAAAGGATAATCCTGAGCTTGAGCCCTTCTCGCGTCGTTACATTGGCTTCTCTAGCTTCGACTTTATGTTGGATACGATTCTACGTGAAGAAGCATGGGGCGTAATGCCTGAGCCATTGATTCGCCATTTACTGCGTGAACAAGAGCTTGCCGTGATAAAACACACCTACGGTTTAACACAAGAAGACTACTGTATGTTTACCGCGGCTGGCATGGCAGAGCACCCAGGAATGAATTGGTTGGCCGACCAGCTTAGTGATTATTTGTTTGATTTCTAGCTCGCGCTTATTGCTTATCGTCGATAACAAAGGGAAAAACCACAAACAGCACTACTCCTAAAAGACCATCACGTGATCCACTAAATAGCGTCCGTCTTCTTCAACCAATACCATTTCAGCGACAAACTCACCTTTGGCGATGGTGTAAGCTTGTTTCCACACAAAGGCGATGGAGTCTGAACGTCTAAATAAAGCAACTTGCTCACGCTCAGCAAAAAAGCCATTACTGTGCTGATAATGGTGACACACCTTTTCTAAATATTCTGGCGTAACAATGTCTTTCATCCTTTGAGTAAAATCTCGACAGTGCTGTTCATGATCAACCTTAGTTGAACCATCCATCAGATTATCCATGATCGGGTTAGCAATCGCCCACAACTCATTATCACTGATATCGTCAAACTTCATATTGATTCACTCCTTGTCCATCGCAGTCGCAGTCAAATCTAGAAGACCAATAAGACCTTAGCGACTAATGTGTTTTATTAATCATAAACGATCCTATTTCAGTTGCACACCATCACCAAAAAACACTCAACGTCAACTTTATTGACACCACACCCTGATCTTAAGTCACTGAATTTTATTGATTTACATGTTCAAATTAAATAAGACATATAAACATCATCAGATAAAGTTTGTAAAGTTAGCTCATTATTAGAACAATGAAGTTATCAAAAACATCTGGAAAATATTATGTGTGACAGGAAAAGCCAAAACGAAAATCGAGTACTATTGTTCTCAGCCCTTTTAGCATCAGGCTTCGCAATTGGCGGATTGGTGTTGGGTCTTCTCGTTGGCTCTCTGGTCATAGTGTTTGACGGTGTCTATTCTCTTATCAGCTTACTGTTAACTTTATTGTCACTAGCTGCTTCAAAATACATTAACCGCCCTTCAGATAGAGAGTTCCCGTTCGGTCGAGCTATCATCGAGCCGATTGTGATTGCGATTAAAGCCGTTGTGATTCTGCTTGTGGTTGGTTATTCACTTTACTCTGCGATTGGTGCCCTAATGACGGGTGGTCGTGAAGTTGATGCTTCTATTGCAACTCTGTTTGGTATTTTCAACGTGTTGGGTTGTGGTTACGCTTGGTGGTACATCGCGAATAAGAGCAAACGTATTTCTTCAGGTCTGATTCAGGCTGAATCTAAGCAGTGGCAGATGGATACGCTACTGAGTGTAGCGGTAACAGCGGGTTTCGTAGCGGCTTGGTTAATTACTTTTTCTCCGCTTGCAGAATACGCAGTCTATGCCGACCCAATGATGATGTTGCTGATGTCTTTCTACTTCATCAAAGTGCCTTTCGACATGTTACGTGAGGCGATGCGCGAACTGCTTATGATGTCGGCAAACAAAGATATTTGTGATGCGGTAGATAAGAACGTTGTCGCGGTAGACAAAGAAGCGGAGCAAGATTTGGAGCTGATGGGTGTGACTAAGGTTGGTCCAGAATTACGAATCAATGTTGATATTCATACCAACGACCAACAAGCGATTGCGGTCGATGATATTGAACGTACGCGCCGCCAACTTAAGCGACGCTTATCGAAGATGCCTTATGAGCTTCAATTGAATCTCAATATCGCGAGTTAAGAGTCGAGAGTTAAGAACCAAGAGCTAACCAATCAACCTCTCGCTGACTAAGACTCTGATTGAACCTTTTTAGAAGCCGACGCCGTAACCGTCGGCTTTTTGTCTCTGGTTACCCACCAGCAAGCTAAAGAGCCAATCGTCACCATACAAACGCCTTGCCAAAACGTCATGCTCAGTGACAAACCCAAAATCATAGAAGACAGTAAGGTCGCAAAAATAGGCGTGAAATAAGACATGGTCGCTAGGAAGACCATATTGCCGCCAAGTATCGCGGTATTCCAAAGTGCGTAACCTGCGCCCATACACACACCGGCTAACACTAAGTCAATTGCAGCACTGGTTGTCATCACCATGCCGGTTTCGTTACTCAATGCGTATTTGATCCACAAGGTGATTGCAGTCGCGATAAAGAACAGCACGATCGCATTCTGTCCTTTCGCCACTTTCTGAGTGTAATTACAGTAGACCGCCCAAATAATCGCGCCGAAAAACGCCATTGAATAGGTTTTAGGGTTGGTGGCAATATTGGCAGCGATTTGATCAACAGAAAGCCCCTGATCGCCACTGATACTCCAAGCCACACCAAAGAAGGCTAAGAAAATACTTGGGTAAACCAACCAGTTAATCTTTTTATCGCTGAGCAATACCGCGAACAACACCGTCAATGCAGGCCATAAGTAGTTGATAACGGCCATTTCCAAGGCTTGATGTCGGTTGTTTGCCATCCCTAAAGCCAGAGCTAAGAAGATCTCATAACAAACGAACAGAGCACCACCAATCAACAGGTATGACTTAGAAAACCGCGACAGCTTAGGTAACCCCATAACACAGACCAACAACAGTGAGCTCACTGTATAAAGACTGGCGGCGCCACCAATTGGGCCCAGTTGTTCTGATACGCTACGAGACAGCGCGATTAAGCAGCTCCAAAGTAAAATGGCAGCAATGCCGTAGCAGCTATGGCGATGAGATTTCAGCACGCCTCTTCCTTATTTTTATTGTAATGGGGTAATCAAAGCGAGCTTAAAGCAAAGGTAGGCTTAAACGCCACTATCGATAAGTTGCAGTAAGTAAAAATAAGTAGCCGAGCACATAACTGTACTCGGCTATCAATCATTCACTCAAAAATCTAAAAGCAATTAGCAATTATGCTAGTAAAAGAGCTTGCAGGTCAGCCAGAGACTTAACCTGATAATGAGGGTTAATTCCGGCTGGCGTTGCCTTTTCTTGACTATTTAACCAACAGGTTTCAATACCAAAATCTAATCCGCCTAGAATATCGGAATGTGGGTTATCTCCGACCATCAATACTCGTTGCTTAGATGGTAACCCGATCAGCTTATGGGCATATTCAAAAATTTGTGCATCCGGTTTGGCTACCCCAACCTCTTCAGAAATTATCACGTGCTCAAAGTAATCCGTCATTCCTGTACGCTCTAAACGAATTGACTGCAGCTCTGTAAAACCGTTAGTGATGATGCCCATGTTCACTTTGCCTTTTAAAGACTCCATCAACTCTTGTGCACCCGGTAATAAAGAGCAGATATCCGCCATCGCTGTTAAGAATGCACTGTTTAAAGCAGCGGTTGTTGTCTCTAATTTCTCAGCCCAGCTTTCGAAGCGCGTGTGTTTCAGTTGATCAGCCGTAATGCGACCATCTTGATAGTCTACCCATAGTGGTAGGTTAACTTCTTGATAAAAGGAATAATCCTGTTCGTTGAAGTCCACACCAAAACGAGAAAACATCAGCTTCATTCCCTGATAAGCATCAAAATGGAACAAGGTTTCATCTGCATCAAAGAATATCCAGTCGTACTTCATTTTATTTCCTATTAATCACGCTGTTGAGCTGCGTTTATCTTTAGTTGTTCATTGGCTCAAAGACCAGATGTTCATTCTACTACCAATTTTGTGAGCCTGAATATAGTTCTAATAATTTATAGAAAACAAGCCACAAGTCATGATGTATCGCAAATTTTGCCACATATTAAACCAATACCATACAATAAATACACTTAGGTACCGGGAGGTACTATGAAGCACTTTTTACCATCGTCTGTCATGCTTACCCCTTTTCTTGTCAAATACTATGACGAGGAGTCAGAAGACACCCTTGAGTCTGAAGAGTCGCAAGATCCTCAAATTGAGTGCAGTGATGACTCCGATAAAACGTCGACACCTGCCTAGCCAGATCAACTTTCAGTGAAAAACCTTAATTTTCATTGTTATAGAGCTCCATACTGTCTCTAATTTAGTCGATTTATCGCGATCTATTACTGACAATCAACACAGCCAAAAACCATGAAAACGATTGCTATATGAGCCCTATCACAACGACTAGCCACAAAGTGGTAGTTCGAATTCAAAGTTGTTCCAGATCAATGGTCGACCACTTGAATGCCGACAACATGTAGGAAATTAAAAATCATAATTAACGGAGTTTTCCAATGTCTACTGCATTTTACATCCCTACAATCAACTTCATGGGTACTGGCTGTCTGAAGGATGCTGCTGATAGTATTCAGTCTCAAGGCTTTAAAAAAGGTCTGATCGTTACTGATAAGATCCTGAATCAAATTGGCGTAGTTAAGCAGGTACAAGACCTTCTTAGCCAGCGTGGCGTAGACGCAGTTGTATTCGACGGCACTCAACCAAACCCAACCATCACTAACGTGAACGATGGTCTAGAATTGCTGACTGACAACGATTGTGATTTTGTTGTTTCTCTAGGTGGCGGTTCTCCACACGACTGTGCAAAAGGTATCGCTCTGGTTGCTTCTAACGGCGGCAAGATTGCAGATTACGAAGGTGTCGATCAATCTGAAAAACCGATGATGCCTCTTATCGCTATCAACACGACTGCGGGCACCGCTTCAGAAATGACACGTTTCTGCATCATCACTGATGAAGAGCGCCACATTAAGATGGCTATCGTTGATAAGCACACAACACCGCTTATTTCAGTAAACGATCCTGAACTAATGCTTGCTAAGCCTGCATCACTGACTGCTGCAACAGGTATGGATGCGCTAACACACGCAATCGAAGCTTACGTTTCTATCGCAGCGACACCAATTACAGACGCTGTAGCGATTAAAGCCATTGAACTTGTACAAGCTCACCTAAGAACGGCAGTAGCGCACGGCGAAGACATTGAAGCACGTGAACAAATGGCTTACGCACAGTTCATGGCGGGTATGGCGTTCAACAACGCGTCACTAGGTTATGTTCATGCGATGGCGCATCAGCTAGGCGGCTTCTACGATCTTCCACACGGTGTGTGTAATGCTATCTTGCTACCACACGTTCAACGCTACAACGCGCAAGTTTGTCCTGAGCGTCTACGTGATGTTGCAAAAGCAATGGGCGTTAACGTTGAAGGTATGTCACCAGAGCAAGGTGCAGAAGCTGCGATCGAAGCAATTGTTCAACTAGCAAATGACGTGAACATCCCAACAGGTATCGCGCAACTTGGTGCGAAGCTAGAAGATATCCCTACTCTGTCTGACAACGCACTGAAAGACGCATGTGGTTTTACTAATCCTAAACAAGCGACCCACGAAGAAATCTCTGCGATTTTCGAAGCGGCAATGTAATCTGCCATTAAGTCACTTATAAACTTATCGACAAACGGGCTCACCTACTGAGCCCGTTTTCTTTACCTGCCATATGTTATTCAAGTCTCTGTTTTGAATAGCCACTGATTAAGATAAATCTCTTTAAAAGTCGCATTGTCATAACTGCTTAGTTATAGTCAAACTATTGATACATAGAATGACAAACAGGTTCCATTGAGTCGTTGGATAGTTAACTCCTCATTATTAGCATCGCTCGTTTCCCACTCTGCCTTCGCGGAGGAACAGGATGAGTGTCACAGCCAACCGTTAGAAGACACGCGCGTCGAAAAAGCTTACCACTACCTAAACAGCAAGTTTTGTCAGCCCGCAATATGGTTCGATAACTTCTTTGTGGATGACCGTATTACCGAGGACGCCAGAGCCGGAACCTCTGTACGTTGGTATAATGATTTCATCTATTCTGAGGGCGGTGACGTGGATTATTCCACCAAGCTCAACGCACGCCTGCATTTACCCTTTGTCAGCAAAAGGCTCAAGCTAATCTACGAGTCTGTTGGCGATGAAGAATTCTTAGACTTCTTCCCACAAGATTCTGAAGAGTTAGAGAATGCACTTGGCCTTCGTTATGACGCCTATGCCAAGGGTTACAGTAGTTTCAATATCAAAGCGACATTACGCCCAAGAATAGAGGCTCGCTATCGTTTTACCTACCCGCTCACCACAGATGCAGTATTCAGGCTGACCCAACGTGTATATCAAGAAAAACAAGAGACTGGTGAGATCACCGACATCGACTTTGATCTTTCTTTAAGTGATGATTTCTTGGCTCGATGGTCAAGCTTTGCAGGATATAACGACGACCTTAAAGGTTGGAACTATGGTACAGGGCTAACCTTGTATCACTACCTTGCCCAAGACCAAGCACTTCAATATAGCGCCACGATTAATGCAACGGATGAGCCTCATAATCATTACGAATACGCTCAGGTTTCGGTTACCTACCGACAAAACGTATGGAAAGAGTGGCTGTTCTACGAACTCATCCCTCGTTATCAATGGGAACGAGAACCTCATGAGAAACACACCGAAGAAGCCAACATCACCCTTAGGCTTGAAGTCTTGTTCAACAATGTCTAGTGAGTGTTTGTGAGATTGGGGCATCGTTAGATAGAAAACGAGGCACAAAAAAGCACATCATGTGATGTGCTTTTTCAGTTCTATATAAGGCTTAAACTGTAGTCTTAACCCTTGTAGTTTCTTACTCGTGCCGCTTCTGCTTCACGCTTGTCGACAACGGTTTTACCGATTGGCGCCAATGAGATAACCGCGAGCTTAAGGTGCTGAATCGCAAACGGAATACCTATAATAGTAATGAAACACGCTACTGCTGACATGATGTGACCAATCGCCAACCAGATCCCCGCAAATAAGAACCAAATAACGTTACCAATCACACCTAGCGGGCTCGTGCCGATGTCCATTTCATTGGTTAGCTCATCACGCGAAATCGCTTCCTGACCAAATGGGAAGAATGAGAAGTTACCCATAACAAAACATGCTCTACCCCATGGAATACCAACGATGGTTAGGAATGCGAGCAGTCCGAAGAACCACCAAGCTAGTCCCATAAATACGCCACCGAACAGAAACCAAATGATGTTTCCTATTGTTTTCATTCTGTATTCTCCAAATCTTTGAATGCTATTTATTTAATATGCCGAGTAAGGCAATGATTGTTGTAATAGGTTCATTATTGTTGAACCTTTATGAACCGTTTATGAATCACTTACATTTTATGTGATTGATATACACCACGGTTCTCTAAATCTACATAGGGCTAAACCCATTTATTTGATACCATACACTTAGATTTTTAGTACCAAAAAGCTAAACAGACTCAACAACGAATTTAAGGCCGAATTTATGAATAACACTGAGCAACCTAAAAAGAAAATGAAAAACTGGGTGCCAATCGTCTTCTTCGGACTTCTCAGCACTGTTCCAGTGTTCATGTTCTTAGTTGATGTGTACATCAACCAGTATATGTAACAGAGCCGGACATCCTAGCTATATAAATGGATATAAGAACCCTTTCCTGTATCCATTTCAGTTCCAATTAGATCAGTTCTTCTTCAGCCAGCTCTTCGTTAATCAAATCAGCTCTTCGCTAATAAAATCTAGAATGTCTATCAGCTCATGATCAGGCAAATTTAGTAGGTTATCCCCTACATACCATTCAATCTTACATTGGTTTGGCAACTCACTGATCTCTGGGTTTCCTATCCAAATCTTGTGTTTCTTCGCTATGTTATCTCTCACAATAATGCCGTCTTCATAGCTCACAGGTAAATATAGGTGAAGCATGTTGACCTGCGGTTGCTGCGGATTAACGGTGAACTGAGGGTAATCTTGTAATATTTGATAAACCTGTTTGGTGCGTTCATACAGAGCTGGCATCAGTTCTAATCGCTCATCAAACTGCATCGCAGCAGATACCACATAAGGCGTTCGGTGATACACGTTACCACCTTGGCGCTTCATCCACGCCGATGCCTTCGCTACAAAAGCTTTATCGCCTAACAGTAGCGAACCACCAAGGCCATTGAGACCTTTATACAGCGAGACATAGGCGCTATCGAACCCCTTAGCAATCTCGCGGTATGGCTTTTGGTAATACGCGCCACACTCCCACAAGCGGGCACCATCCATATGAAGGTGAATCGATTGCTCTTTGCAGTACTGTTTAATCGCCTCAAGCTCTTCCCATTCGGGTAACTGCCCACCAATTTCTCGCATCGGCAGTTCATATAATGCGGCTGCGATTTCATCAGGCCATGCCTTTAAGTCATCGACATTCCAAGTGCGGAATACGTTACCGACAGGAAGAACACTAAAACGATTTTGAAGCTGATACCCTTGGCGTTCATGGCGCATAATATGACTCGATTCATGCATCGCCACTACTGGGTTTCTTTTCTCTTGGCACGCAATTTCTAATGCAGTCGGTTGATTCATGGTGCCCGTAATAACAAACACAGCCGCTTCATAACCGAGCAGATCTGCCACTTTCTTTTCAAAACTCTCAATAAACTCGCCATCACCGTAGCTATCGTGAGTAACATTATTTGTTTCACACCAGTGAGCCATCTGAGCGAATGTTTGTGCCGGAGTTGGTTCTAAGTGACCAGAAAGCAAAAAATCACATTGTTGACGCAAGTCCATGCTCATAGTTTTTCCTTTATTCATTATCGTTCTATGTAGGGTTATGGGATTATTTACGTTACCCACCAACGGTGACATAAAATGCCCATATTCGCTTTTACTATTCGTGAATAATTAGTTTTACTCAGTCATCGGCGGCTTGTGCCAGAAATACTCAAATTGACGGATGTTTTATATAATTAAGTACCTAAAAACACACGCATCTAGATAGATAAGTATGGGCTAATTCGTTGTTGTTCAACCATTCTTCTATTATTGTATATCTATAATTCCAATAAATATTATTCGTTAATGGACAAAGAGGGCTATATGTCGAAAAATCGAGTCTTGCTGCTATTCGCTCACCCTTCTCAACATCGTTCTGAAGCAAACAAACCGTTATTTGAGCAAGCAAAACGCGTTGACGGTGTCACGTGCGTCGACCTCTATGCCGAATATCCAACGTTCAAGATCAGCATCGATCGTGAGCAAAAACGCCTATTGGACCATGACATCATCATTTTTCAGTTCCCCTTATATTGGTACTCCACACCGGCAATTCTCAAAGAGTGGCAAGATCTCGTTCTAGAGTATGGCTTCGCCTATGGAACCGATGGCAACGAGTTACAAGGTAAGAGCTTACTGTGTTGCATCACTGCTGGCGGTAAAAAGGATGCTTACCAAAGTGATGGCTACAACCACTTCACTATTCGAGAACTGCTTCACCCAATTGAACAAACCGCGTCTTTATGTGGGATGAACTATCTTGCGCCTTTTGCGCTTTTTGGATCTCGTACCGCTTTAGAAGAAAACCGTATTCAACAACATGTCGATAGCTACAGAACGCTTTTACAGGCCTTGGTTGCAGGTGATATCAACATCAAAAGAGCCAACAAGGCAGAAAAGTTGAACCATATTGTGGAAGAATTGATGGCAGAGGTTAAATAATGACGGGATACTTTCTACAAGCATTTATCTATTTAATTGCAGCCGTGATTGCGGTCCCTATTGCCAAAAGACTTGGACTTGGATCAGTTCTCGGCTACTTAATCGCTGGCGTTGTGATTGGTCCCATCATTGGATTGGTTGGCGAAGAGACAACAACCATCCAGCACTTTGCCGAGTTCGGTGTAGTGATGATGCTGTTCTTAGTCGGGCTTGAACTTGAACCTAAGATGCTATGGGCGATGAGAAACCGATTGATGGGGCTTGGTGGCCTTCAAGTTGGTGGTACGACCGCTATCGTGATGGGAATTGCACAGTTCTTTGGTCAACCTTGGACGATTGCTTTAACTATCGGTTTGATCTTTGCGCTTTCATCGACAGCCATTGTTCTACAAACGTTCAATGAGAAAGGCCTGTCTAAAACGGAAGGCGGTAAAAACGCTTTCTCGGTACTTTTGTTCCAAGATATTGCCGTTATCCCAATGCTGGCGTTCATCCCTTTGTTGGCTCTTCCTGAATTGGTTGCTTTGGCAGAAAGTGCCGCCCAAACCGCTGCACACCATGATGAACTCAGTTTAGTTGCAGGTTTGCCAAGTTGGGCATACGGACTTGTTATTACGGCTTCAATTGCGATTGTGGTCGTCGGTGGACATTATCTAAGTCGGCCACTGTTTCGTTTTGTTGCGAGCTCTGGCTTACGCGAGATCTTCACTGCAACTGCACTGATGTTGGTGATTGGTATTGCCGCGCTAATGAGCCTTGTTGGTTTGTCGCCTGCCCTAGGTACTTTCTTAGCAGGTGTGGTACTCGCCAACAGTGAGTTCAGGCACGAACTGGAATCTAACATCGACCCGTTTAAAGGGTTATTGCTTGGATTGTTCTTTATCACGGTAGGCGCAGGTATCAACTTTGGCGTTCTATTTAACGATTTCGCACTCATCATTGGCTTAACTCTTGGCGTGATGGCGCTGAAAGCCTTGGTGTTGTTTACACTGGCTTTAATCTTCAGAATCAAAAACAGCGACCGCTGGCTATTTACATTGAGCTTGGCTCAAGCGGGGGAATTTGGTTTTGTACTACTCAGCTTCTCAGCACAGAACCATGTATTACCTGCGGATATTGTTCAAACACTATCACTGGTTGTTGCCCTCTCTATGTTCTTAACTCCTGGTCTGTTCATTCTGTTTGATAAAGTCATTCTGCCCCGTTACGAGCAAAAATCGAACGATCGAGAAGAAGACAAAATAGAAGAGAAAGGTACCGTTATCATTGCAGGCATCGGCCGATTTGGTCAGATCGTAAACCGCTTGTTGGTATCAAATGACGTCAATACCGTAGTATTGGATCATCAAGCAAACCAAGTGGACTTATTACGCTCCATCAATATTAAATCTTACTTTGGTGATGCTACTCGTCACGACTTGTTGCATACCGCGGGTATCGAAGAAGCCGCGATGCTAGTAGTGGCAATCGACAACCAAGACTCAAGCGTTGAATTAGTGAAATACGTTAAACACACCTACCCTAAAGTGAAAGTCTTAGCGCGTGCATTCGACCGAGGTCATAGTTATCGCCTAAGAGAAGCGGGGGCAGACTTTGTTGAATCAGAGACCTACCATTCTGCTCTTGAAATGGGCGCTGAAGCCTTGCGTTCTTTGGGTCATCACCCATTCTTCGTCGAGCAGCAAAAATCGACTTATCAACGCGTTGAGAGCCGTAAGTCTGAAAAGCTTTACCAAGCTTGGTCTGAAGCGGAAGAGAACCCGCGCTACGACAACAACTACCGACAAATCTTCATTCACCTTGAAGAAGCAATGAAAGAAGATATGAAAAAAGACCGTTCAGACAAACACTCTCGTTCTGAACGTGGTTGGACACCTCCACCGAAAGGCTATGCAGATGGCTTTGAGGAAGAAGAGTCTTAAGCAGAATCTAGACTACAGCTCTAGATAACCATGCTATTCAACCATCAAAAGCGGCTATTTGAGCCGCTTTTTCTTTCATTTAACCCCGACAAAACCTCAAATGAGCACAAGTATCAGGTGCTGAAACTCTTAATCCGAAAGATTTGTGTGATCTAGCTAAAATTTTTAATTTCTGACCACATGGCAAAAGTGGATTCGATTTTTACATTATTGAAACATTCCCACCCCGCATAAACCACACCAAAAACATGGCTATATATGCACTCATTCCTACCATTCAAGCACCCACCCAATTCTTAGCGACCACTCTCTAAGGCTTGAATTACATTGCATATATCGAAATACGCCGCAAAACCCCTAACAGATTCATTCATCAATCAAATAAATAACGCACGACATTCACAAATTCAAACCATCAAAATTAACATAAACATTTCAAGATATGTCTATCGTTACAATTTGTAACGAATGGCGGTTGTCGGTATAGTCCTGCAATTCAAAAAAGTGAGACCTTTGCGCTCACCTTAAAGGAGATATAATAATGATTACTAATGATGCTGTAATAATGGGCATGTTAGCTGTTATTCTTGGCGGTGTTTTTATCACGGAAAGTAGCCAAAATAGCGCACTGAAAAAATTCTACTCGTTCGTTCCGGGTCTATTGCTCTGTTACTTTGTTCCTTCTCTATTGAACAGCCTAGGCATCATCGACGCATCAAACTCAAAGCTGTACTTTGTTGCAAGTCGTTACCTATTACCAAGCGCACTCGTTCTACTGATCATCTCAGCTGATCTACGCAAAATCTTCGGTCTTGGCTCAAAAGCCGTAATCATGTTCCTAACGGGTACTGTCGGCATCATCATTGGTGGCCCTTTGGCAATTCTGATTATCGACCAAGTTAACCCTGACCTAGTATCTGGCGATGTATGGCGTGGCCTTACAACTGTGGCTGGTTCTTGGATTGGCGGCGGTGCGAACCAAGCAGCAATGAAAGAAGTGTTCGAGGTTGATGACCAACTCTTCTCTGCAATGATTACGGTTGATGTTATCTGTGCGAACATTTGGATGGCAGTGTTACTTATCATGGCTGGTCGCCAGAAGAAGATTGATGCATGGTTAAAAGCAGATACATCATCTATCGAAGAGCTAAAAGAGACGGTATCTAAGTACCAAGAAGAGAACGCTCGCCCAACAACCACAACCGATCTCATGAAGATCACGGCAATTGCCTTCGGTTTAACAGGTTTGGCTCACTTATTCAGTGACATGATTGCACCGTGGATCTCAACCAACGCGCCAGAGCTTGCGAAATACAGCCTAACATCTGGCTTCTTCTGGCTGATCGTAATGGTGACAACGTTCGCGCTGATCGCTTCATGCTTCAAATCTACACGCAGCCTTGAGCACAGCGGCGCGTCTAAAGTTGGTTCAGCGTTCATCTACATCCTAGTTGCAACTATCGGTATGCAAATGGATGTGACAGCTATCTTAGACAACCCAGGTTACTTCTTCATTGGTATCACATGGTTAACTATTCATGCCCTTCTGATGATTGTAATGGCGAAGCTAATTCGTGCACCATTGTTCTTCATGGCTGTAGGTAGCCAAGCAAACGTAGGCGGCGCTGCATCGGCACCTATCGTCGCGGCTGCATTCCACCCAGCATTGGCACCAGTAGGTATCCTAATGGCGGTATTGGGTTACGCTCTCGGTACATACGGCGCTTACATCTGTGGTCTCATCATGCAGGCTGCTGCATTGGGTTAACAACTCATTGCTATAAAAAATGGGCAACTGAACCTTGATCATATCGCCCATTTTCTTGAGTTCCGAGATGTAAAAAAGGCGACAGTAAAAACTGTCGCCTTTCTAATATCTTGTTACTCAGCTAAAGCTTATTCCCAATCAAGAATTACTTTACCTGACATACCAGAGCGCATCATGTCGAAGCCTTTCTGGAAGTCGTCCACTTTGTAGTGGTGAGTAATGATTGGTGTTAGATCTAGGCCTGATTGGATTAGTGAAGCCATCTTGTACCAAGTTTCGAACATCTCACGACCGTAGATACCTTTGATAACCAAGCCTTTAAAGATTACTTGGTTCCAGTCTACTGCCATATCTGATGGTGGAATACCTAGTAGAGAGATCTTACTGCCGTGGTTCATGTTAGTCAGCATGCTGTTGAACGCAGATGGGTTACCAGACATTTCTAGGCCTACATCGAAGCCTTCAGTCATGCCAAGATCAGACATTACGTCTTCAAGCTTCTCTTCCATCACGTTTACTGCGCGAGTCACACCCATTTTCTTAGCAAGATCTAGGCGGTACTCGTTTACATCAGTGATTACAACGTGACGAGCACCAACGTGCTTAGCAACAGCTGCAGCCATGATACCGATTGGGCCAGCACCAGTAATTAGCACGTCTTCGCCAACTAGGTCGAAAGAAAGTGCTGTGTGTACTGCGTTACCAAACGGGTCAAAGATTGAAGCTAGATCGTCAGAGATTTCTGCAGGGATCTTAAATGCGTTGAACGCAGGGATCACAAGGAACTCAGAGAACGCACCAGTGCGGTTAACACCAACACCTGTTGTGTTACGACAAAGGTGAGTACGGCCGCCACGACAGTTACGACAGTGACCACATGTGATGTGACCTTCGCCAGATACACGGTCGCCGATTTCAAAACCACGAACTTCTTGGCCAATGCCAACAACTTCACCCACGTATTCGTGACCTACTACCATAGGTACTGGGATTGTGTTTTGTGACCACTCATCCCAGTTGTAGATATGTACGTCAGTACCACAAATTGCGGTTTTCTTAATACGAATAAGAAGATCATTATGACCCATTTCAGGTTTTTCAACCTCGGTCATCCAAATGCCTTCTTCAGGCTTTAGCTTAGAAAGTGCTTTAATTTTCATAATGTTACCTAGTTCATCTCGCCTAACTGTAAGGCGAGAATCAAAAATCTATATGTTCTACTGGGTGTTGTTCTATCTAATTAAAGGATGCTCGTGGCACCCCTTTAAAATTAGATGATACCCATGTCTTTACCAACTTGGATGAACGCATCGATTGCGCGGTCTAGTTGCTCACGAGAGTGTGCAGCAGACATTTGCGTACGGATACGAGCTTGACCTTTTGGTACTACAGGGAAAGAGAAACCTACAACGTAGATGCCTTTCTCTAGTGCGCGCTCAGCGAACTCAGCCGCTACTTTTGCATCACCAAGCATGATTGGGATGATTGCGTGGTCTGCACCGCCCATAGTGAAGCCAGCTTCTTCCATGCGAGTACGGAAGTGAGCAGAGTTTTCCCATAGTTGAGTACGTAGGTCGCCAGATTCCGCAAGAAGATCTAGAACGCGGATAGACGCAGATACGATTGCAGGAGCAACAGAGTTAGAGAATAGGTATGGACGAGAACGCTGACGTAGCCAGTCGATCACTTCTTTCTTACCAGAAGTGTAACCGCCTGAAGCGCCACCCATTGCTTTACCAAGAGTACCAGTGATGATATCGATACGGTCTACAACGTTGTGGAACTCGTGAGTACCCGCTCCGTTTTCGCCCATGAAGCCCACTGCGTGAGAGTCATCAACCATTACTAGTGCATCGTACTTGTCTGCAAGGTCACAGATAGCAGGAAGGTTAGCCACTACGCCGTCCATTGAGAACACACCGTCAGTTACGATTAGTGTGTGACGAGCGCCAGCTTCTTTAGCAGCGATAAGTTGCTGCTCTAGCTCTTCCATGTTGTTGTTCGAGTAACGGAAACGCATTGCTTTACACAGACGAACGCCATCGATGATAGATGCGTGGTTTAGTGCGTCAGAGATGATTGCGTCTTCTTTACCTAGAATTGTTTCGAACAAACCAGCGTTTGCATCAAAACAAGATGTGTAAAGGATAGTGTCTTCTTTACCTAGGAACGTAGAAAGCTTTTGCTCTAGTTCTTTGTGAGAATCTTGAGTACCACAAATGAAACGTACTGAAGCCATACCAAAACCGTGCTGATCCATACCATCTTTAGCTGCTTCGATAAGAGCTGGGTGGTTAGCAAGACCTAAGTAGTTGTTTGCACAGAAGTTTAGTACTTCTTCACCAGTCGAGATAGAAACCGCTGCTTTTTGTGCAGAAGTAATAATGCGCTCAGACTTGTAAAGACCTTCTTCTTTAACTTCTTCGATTTGAGTTTGAATCTGTTGGTAAAATGCAGAAGACATTGTCTCATTCCTTCCTAGTTATAATTTAGCAGCATCGCGCGCCGCTTTATGTAGGGATGTAAACGATCTCAACACGATCATTTACACTGTAAAACTTATGCCTATATTCTAGTTGAACATCCCCGTTCCGATTATCCCTTTAGTTGGAAAAACATTAATGAATCACAGGCACTAATAATAGTTCATCCCAGTGACATAGGGCACATTAACGCCCTTCACCTGCTTTTTTAAACGCCAAATTAGCTATAATTTCCGTCTAATTTCGCTTTCATATCAAATCTCAATTTTTCATCTCAGAATGCGCAGCAGCAACGCCGCTATACAGATGAGCTTCAAACACAACAACCTATCAGAGCAATCACGTCAATCAATTAATGAAATTGATTCACAAATCAAAGTAAATCGCTCACAATGACCATTAAGTTCATCGTTGAAACTAGCTTAACTGGATACTTATGATTAACCCAAAACTCATCGCCCTGCTTCCGGATCTCGCCTCGTTCATTTTGGTGGTTAACGAAGGTAGTTTTACGGCTGCAGCAAAACAGTTAGGCGTGACACCATCAGCCTTGAGTAAGCTCATCACCCGCTTGGAAAAAGCGCTATCGGTGAAACTGTTTGAGCGTACCACTCGTACCCTTATCATTACGCAAGCGGGTCAATTGGTTTATGATCAGAGTGTGGTGATGATCAACGCAGCGCAACAAGCCGTTGAACTGTCTACCTCCGACCATACCGAACCTGCAGGCTCGATAACGGTAGCGGCGCCTGAAGCCTTCTTGAATTCGGTATTGCAGCCTTTCGTTGTTCCATTCTTAAATCAGTATCCAGAAATCCAACTTAAATTGAGAGCGGCTGACGGCGACATCGATATTTTACGTCAAGGCATCGACATTGCTTTCCGCCTGACTGATAAGCCCGACGAAAGCTTAGTATTGAAAGAGTTAGGAAAAACAAACCTCGTGTTGTGTGCAAGCCCTGACTATTTAGATGCCAAGGGGATTCCTCACCACCCTACCGAGCTGTCTGAACACGACTGTTTGTATCTTGCAGAGACAGACAAAGATCACATTTGGGATTTTCTTAAAGATGATGAATTTCACACAGTACCCGTCAGTGGACGTTACGCAGTTAACCACTCGCAGATGCGACTGAAAGGTGTGAAAGAAGGTCTAGGCGTCGGTATTTTCCATGACTTCGTGATTCAAGATGCGTTGGCTGAAGGCTCCGTGGTACAAGTGTTGGAAGATTGGACCATCAAGAGTAACTACCATGGTGCTATCGCGATGCAATTTGCTCAAACCAAGTATATGCCCGCACGACTGCGTGTATTCATTGATTACGCCATGAAGCACTTAGGTGACAAGTTGGCAGGAGAAATAAACTGATGCTGAAAGGAATACACCACGCCGCCATTATTTGCTCAGACTACGAAGTCTCTAAACGCTTTTATACGGAAGTTTTACAGCTTGAAGTGATTGCGGAGAATTATCGTGAAGCACGTCAGTCGTATAAGCTCGACTTGGCACTGCCTACTGGCGCTCAAATAGAACTATTCAGCTTCCCTAACGCGCCAGAAAGGCCTAGCTTTCCTGAAGCTCAAGGGCTAAGACACTTAGCTTTTTGTGTTGATGACGTTCAACAAATCAAAAGCTATTTGGAAGAACAAAGAATCGAAGTCGAACAGATCCGAATTGATGAATTTACAGGTAAAGCATTTACTTTTTTTGCCGATCCTGACGGGCTTCCGTTAGAGCTTTATGAAATCTAGAGCTTTATCAAATATAGAGCTGTACAAGTCTAACGTCTTCTTAATAAACAGAGCATGTCATCTGAATAATGAAACTGACCTCCTCAAAAAGGAGGTCAGTTTGTATATCAATTAACTCAATGCCGTCTTGAATTTCTCAACGCGTGAAAATAGTAACCAATCCAGCAGCATTGCTGTCACGATCGTCGCTCCCGCCAGTGGAAACAGTACTGAAATAACTATCACGATCACTAAACCTGTCTTCCAAAGCCCTGCATCGCCAAACTTCGGTGGCGTGCCAAGCTTTCTTTGACCTGAAGGTCTACGTATCCACCACATCACACCGCCAGTCACGGACACAACAATGAACGCCAAACAAAACAAAGCATTTAGAAGCTTGTTAATGATGCTGATGTCACCTTGATGCAATGAAATACCTACCGCTAACGTTTTGGCAATGAAGTTATAATCTTGCCATGTCACCTCACCCAGAATACGACCTGAGTATTGGTCGAGGTGCGTAGTACGATCCTGCGTTGGATCGATGATGTCACCGCCCATAGTGTTGGCTGTGACCGTGTAAACACCTGTTTCTGAACGCGGGAAATTCACCTTGTATTGAGTGAAACCAAGTGAGTATGCTTTTTCAGTAACGTCATCAATGTCGAAGTTGCTTGCTGACAACACATGTTGAGAGTGATCTTCACCCATCTTAGAGTGATCATGAGGTTCCGTCGCCTCTTCCACATGATGAACGTGTTCTGCTGGCTTATCTTGAGACAAAGGCAATAGTGTTTGCTCCAAGTTCCAAGGTAGCTCTTCTTCTGAGCCATGGTTGAGGGAAGCGTGCGTCTTATCAGACAACGGAATATCGTCCCACATTTGAGCAGGGAAAGTGCTCCATGCTTGAACAAGCTTACCGCCCCAAAAACCTGTCCATGCCAATCCAGACAGAATAAACAACAACAGAACGAGCGATAACACACCTCCAATGTTCGCATGCAGATCACGCATTAAAATACGCGTTCCTGAACCAAATCGAAGCTTAAGAAAACCAGCGCGGCTCGCGTTATCTCTAGGTAACCATAAGTAAATACCACTGATGAGCAACAGAATAGACAAGCTTATTGCGACTTCAATTAGATAATCACCCCAATCACCAATCAACAAAGTGCCGTGAATGTCATTCGCGAGTTGGTACAGGCTGTCGCTACGCGGAATCTCTCCGACCACTTCGCCCGTATATTGATTTACCGTGGCGAAGACCGATGTGCCGTCTACAAGTGCTACCGAAAAGCGGTTAGCCAGATCAGGAGCTTTGCTCGGAACAAACTGGGTAACCGAACCTTGTGGGTATTGAAGTTGTACTGCAGCTAACTGTTGTGACACTTTAATCGGCTCGCCCGATGCAACAATCTCTAGGGCTTCGTGGTGGAAAGTCAATTCGATTTCATCATCAAACAGCATCACCAAACCTGTAATGCTCAGCATTAACATAAACGGGATAACAAATAGCCCAGCATAGAAGTGCCAGCGCCATGTGAGGAAATAGAGGGTTTTATTGCGGTCTTTGCTTTTTATATTGGTTTCCGAACCGGTTGTTGCACTGCTTTTAGACTGCGAAGTTGCTTGTGCTTTCGCAGGGGTTTGAGATTCATTTCTCAACATTATAATTTCCTTTGACACACGCAAACATACCTTCTGAAAAATCAGAAAGTAATCTGAGCATGTTTAACTTTACTTAATACTTTATTTTTTAATTATTTTAATGGGTTAGGTTTAAGCAATAACAAAGGGAGGGCCGCGCGGGGCTTGCCTCGTGTAGCGTTCGCTTAGAGCCAAAAAAGCGTAGCTGTCGGAGACAATAGAACTCAGTCGAGTTGTCAGTAGTGTAGTGGGAAGTTCATCTTGGTGAAACGTGGAAAAATGGCTAAACGGACACGGCTTACCTTTGTGAGTATTCGGTTCGCCTTCTTCGATTTGAACCAATTCAAAGCCATTGACCGTACATAACGACGCCCATACTCCCGCACTATTACCATGAGCATTGATAACAGGCATTAATGTCACTAGCGCCCAGCTTAATGCTGTTGCAAGTAACATGAAGAAGTTGAACGAGGTTCGGCGCATTATTCCAAGTCTTTATAAATTTCCCTTATTATGAGGGACTTGGAATATAGGTAAACGTAAAGATTAACAGCAAGTTAAAAAATTGAAGCTAACGCACACTCTTTTTCGTTAAATACTGGTTACAACACTAAAGCTAAGAAAGTAATACTCATCTCTTTGCAGCAGTCTTTCGATAAAAGAGACAATAAAAACGCCGCCTTACACCTTCCTCGAAAGAGGGTAATGTAAGGCGGCGTTTTAGAAATCGAATCTTGAGGTTTGCTCTTTGTTACCTATCTAGCAAACGTTCATGATTAACGAATTAACCGAAGATCTTGCTCCAGATGCTTGGGTTACGCTTCTCATGGTACTCTTCACGAAGGCCATCAATAGTACGAAGTTCTTGCTGTGCCGACGCTAAGTCACCTTGGTCTAGCTTCTGCTCAATGCTATCCAGTGATGCACTGATCTTTTTGAAGCCTTCCATGAAGTTGTCTTCTTTCTCGACTGGGTAAACACCCGTTTTCAGCTCGGCCACTAGCGTATCTAAACGAACGATAGGCTTTTGCATCTCTTCAATGCTTTGAGCTTCTGCCGCTTGTTTGAACGCAAGCTTCATTTCTTGCATGTTTTTCTTAAGGTCTACATTAGCAAATGCGTTGCCAGACAATACTGAAGCAGCGATTAAGCCAGATAAAAGGATTGAGCGAGTTTTCATTGTTTCTCCAAGTGAAGCGGTGTCTTTGAAGTTAGAGCCGTCATTACTGTGGCACTTCGACTTTATTATTTTCGGCTAGTGTATACAAAAATCTTTCAGGCACAAAAATTGATTGTGTCGAAATGCAAACCCGCCGACATTCTCTTAAACAAGATCTGAATATTCTGGGATTTCATTACGACCGCGCAAGGCCAAAAAGGCTAGGAACTGCTTTGGCGAATGGGTAATCACTTTACTCGAATCTACGCCCACTTCATCTAACAATGCTGCGACTAAGTCTAAGCCACCGACATCTAAACAGAAATGCGCATCGCTGCCTGTTGTAATAAATGCACCCTTCGCTTTCGCTATTCTTGCAATCTCATAGCAGCGGTCAACACTGCCAACTCGGCTATTGCCTTTGAGTGTGGTGTTGTTGATCTCAATCGCCACGTTGTTCTCAACCGCACATTGAATAACGGCTTCGAAATCGAAATCAAAATTAGGATTGCCTAAGTGACCAAGCGCATCAATTCGACCGCCCTTAATCACATTCAACAATGCTTCTGTATGGGTAGCGACATCCGATGGGCGAAATACTGGCTCATGAAAACTCGCGATCACCCAATCCAAGTTCTTATCCACACTCGGATGAATGTCGATTTCACCCTGTGTGTTCATGATGTTTGACTCAACACCTCGAATAATTGCGACATCTTCAATAAAACGAGGGAGCACACGCTGATTGCTGAAGAACCAATAGTGTGGCGCGCCCGGCATTGATTCTGAATGATCAGTAGTACAAAACATGGCTAAACCATTTTGCTTTGCCGACTTGGCGTTTTCGCTCAATGTGCTGTAAGCATGACCACTTGCGTATGTGTGGGTGTGAGTATCTACTTTGAGTTCCATGAATCAATGCCCTCTTCGCTCGGTCAAAATACGTTTTTCAGAAAGTAACTCTGAATCTCTTTCAGGAAAAGAATACTTCAGAAAATGAATGCCTAATGGCAACAATTCGGCCAGTTTATCAGCTGAAAGTGACAATTAGCACCCTAACATAAAGGTTTATTACTGGTTCATTTACACGACACGGGAATACGTGGCTAACCAGAGCCAGCCAGCGCTTGGCCTTATCTAAGTAGAACCGCACACACTCGGTAATTGCGCCAATTTTTTGCAACCTACTCAAGTTCGTCAATACTTAAACCAGCCTACAAACTGGAGTGTTAGATGAGAAGAAGACGATATCCGCTGAGTATCCACATCACTAGCCTTTTCCTAATTTTGACAACACTTGTCGGTGCGGTATTGATTTCGATTAGTTATCGGCACTCCCAAGAGCTGCTGCTAGGCACAGTGCGCGAGATCAGTAATGAGCACCGCGACAAACTGGAATCAGTATTTAAACAAGCCATTGCCCCTGTTATCACAACCTTAAATGTGATGGCGGTGAGCCCGTTTGTTGCTCATCAAGCTTCCGCTGTCGAAAAAGACTCTTGGCTTGCTTCGGTCGATATCATCTTCAAGCAAAACACCAATTTGGTCGCTCTATTTTATGGTTCTGAAGATGGTGACTTCAGAATCTTTCGTCCATTAAGCACCAATAAACAGAGAGCCGAAAACAGCGCGCCCGCTAAAGCGACCATGATGGTCAGCAGCACCAATCTAGACGGTGAAAACTTTATTACCTATCTTGATGGCGCACATCAAGTGATCAGTACTCGACAAGCAGAGAGTAAGTTCAACCCCACCACTCGTCCTTGGTTTCGTAACGCAAAGCCTGATGGCTCAATACAACTCTCTGAACCCTATCTGTTCTATTTCCTGCAAACCAATGGTATTACGCTCTCTAGGCGTTCTGCCGATGGCAAGCATGTGGTTGGTGCCGACTTTACGTTGAGTTCCCTCTCTTCTCAGATCAGTGAATTAGCTTATTCTCCGCAAACCCGACTCGCCTTGTTCGATCAACATTTTAATCTTCTCGGTCAGCATCAACTTGAGCTATCAGTACCCAAGCCTGACTCCCAATCTGATGACACAAGTAAAACTGAGCAAACGAACAACCAAACGACGGGGAATCTCTCTGGCAGTGAGCAAGACCAAAGCTTCTTTAATGTGCCCAAACGTGAACAGATGGAAGCATTGAAAGCGTCCGTTATTGCGCCGCTTATCTCTGATGAAGAGAAGTTTAACCTCAATCTAAAAAACGTTGAGTACAACTTAAACACTTGGGCACTAACGCTAACGCCGGTTCAACTGACTCAAAATGTCACCTTATACTTGGCAGAAGCGACGCCACACAATGAGCTGCTCGCTGATCTTATCTCGATGCGAGACAAGCAAGTTGCGGTCGCGATTGGGATGTTGTTCATCTGCTTCGCTATCGTATGGTTTGTTGCTAATCGACTGTCTCAGCCGCTCAATACGCTGATGCAACTCACCGACAACATCGCTCGGTTCGACTTCAGGCGTACTCATTATCCCAAAAGCATGATTCAAGAAGTGGCTAACCTCGCCCACTCGATTGAGCTAATGGAACACACGCTTCATGATCTGATTACCCTACTTCGAGACACCGCCGGGAATCAGGAGTTTTCGATCTTAGCCAAGAACATTGCTCATCAAAGCTATTTAATTACCAAAGCAGAAACTATTGTCCTTTTCACTCAATCCAAAGAGAAAGACGTGTTTGATACGGCAGCCAACCTTGCCATTCTTCCTTTTAAGGCCGACATCAATGACTTCATCAAACACACGCCTTGGTTGCTGTGTCAGCTTAAATCTGGTGAGACGATCCATTTGAACAGAGAAGACAATGTTCTCAACTATTACCAAGATTCGATCTTCAATTCAGACCTGTACCTATTTCCACTATTAAACCGAGAGAAACTGTTGGTAGGGATTGTGGCAATTGGCTATGAGAGACCAATTACCAAGATGCAGGCAGACAAGCACGCCTTTTTAAGAGAGTTGCTCAGCTTTGCGGAAATAGCGAAAGACAACATCGACCAAATGCAGCAACAAAAAGACATGCTTAATGCCTTTATTGAGCTGATTGCATCGGCGATTGATACCAAGTCACCTTATACGGGCGGGCATTGCCAACGAGTGCCTGAGCTCACCAAATGGCTAACTCAAGCAACCATAGATGATGACCGCTATTACCCGCAATTCTCATTGGACAGTAAACAGTGGGAAGAGTTGATGCTCGCCGCTTGGCTTCATGACTGCGGCAAGGTGACCACGCCTGAATATGTGGTAGATAAGGCAACAAAACTGGAAACCATTTACGACCGAATCCACGAAGTGCGAATGCGTTTTGAGTTGTTGAAACAGCAAGCGGAAACCGATTACTGGAAAGCGATGGCGAACGGTGCACTACAAGAAGAACAACTCAAAATACTCGAACAAAGCCTGTCTGAACTGGATGAGGAGTTTGCCTTCGTTGCTGAGTGTAATCTTGGCGGCGAATCTATGACGGAAGAGCAGCTAGAACGCTTAGATCAAATAGCCAAACGCCAATGGAAACGTACACTGGATGATCAATTGGGTTTGTCTTGGTCTGAAAAAGAGAGATTTAACACCCAAAAAGAGTCGGTTGAGAAAGAGAGAACTGAGCCAACAAGTCAGGAAAAGGGTTTGCCTGTCATGGAGCCTCTGCTTGCAGACAAACCGGAGCATAAAATACCTTGGGACAATGGCTTTAACCCTGCCGATGTATGGCAAGAAGCGTTTGTACTTAAGCCCGGAGAAGTTAAATACAACCAAGGTGAACTGCACAATTTGAAAGTACGCCGTGGTACGCTAAACGATGAAGAACGTTTCATGATCAACGATCATATTATCCAAACCTTCACCATGCTCAACAAGTTGCCTTACCCGCCTTACCTTCAAAACATTCCGGATATCGCCAGCGGACACCACGAACGTATCGACGGTAAGGGATACCCAAGAGGCTTAAACGAAGACCAGTTACCTCTGCCGTCCAGAGCAATGGCAATTGCTGATGTCTTTGAAGCGCTCACCTCTAGTGATCGCCCTTATAAGAAAGGTAAACTCTTAAGCGAATCACTCAACATCATGACCGACATGGCCACCAGCGGTCATATCGATCCCAAGTTGTATTTACTGTTTTTGGAAAACAAAATCTACGATAAATACGCTGAGCGATTCCTAGAAATGAACCAACGCTGCGAGATTGACCCGCACGAACACATCGACCGAGTAAAAGAGTACATACGCTCATTATTTTAAGTTTGAGCTAACCATTTAGTCTTTAGGATATAAGGTCAATGATTAGCTTTTAGCCGCAGAATCCAACACCGCAACGTCCACTACAGTCGCTACAGCCCCTGTGACTCGCGGCGTTTGCTTGGCTTTTTCTTTGCTGTGTCTCTTCGCTAATAGTGTGTTGGTAATGCTCGCCACAACAATCAGGTTAATGCCAATCATCTGCTGTGTAGAAAACACATCATCAAAGAACAAACCCTGCCATAAGGCGCTAAACAGCATGTTAGTAAAAATCAGTGGTGCCAACTGGGAACCGCTGTCTGCAAGCTTATAAGCCTTGGATCGGAAAATTTGAGTATTGATGGTAAACAGTGCGAGTCCAAATGCACCAAGTCCAATCCAACGCAAATCATCAAACGACAGCAAAGTCGTTAAAGCTCCATACACACTATCCCCCTGAAGTACATCTGGTACAGCAGAAACAGAAGTAAACACAACCATCGGTATCACAATGATTGCCGCGACCAAGAACGTCCACGCGTTTAGCTCTGCGGGTGTCAAGCTCGTCTTCGAGGCTCGGTACAAGCTCACCTGTGAGCCAGAGTTAAACATACCCGCCAATAAACCCAGTAACAATGCAGGTCTAAAGAACTCCGAACCAAACTCAAACTGCGACCAATCCCCTGCCATCATCACTACGCCGAAAAATGTAATGGCTAAACATGCGATAGTCGTTGTATGAATCTTGGTTCCGAATATTAATTTTTCTAACAATGGAATAAACAACGGACCCGTACTGAATAACACCACACCTTCAACCAGCGTTAAGGTTTGTAGTGAAGTAAGGAAACACCACTGACACGCCACCATAAAGATCGCTCGCATCACTAAAGGTTTCCACATTTCTCGTGTCGGCTTGCTGATTTTGTAAAAGGTCAGGAAAAGAAATAAAAACAGACTGGGTAACAAAAAACGCACAAAACTGAGTAACGAAGTGGGCATCACTTCAGATAGATACTTGGCCATCAAGCCACTTAAAGACAAACTGAACGTCGACAACAACATGAAAGTCGTCGCCTTGGTAATATCAGACATAATTATCACCTCCTATGACATCTATTTTAGAGGCGTGACGTAATGAAAAATAGTGAGTAATATTAACTATAACTGTAAGGAAAACTTACCAATGAAAAAACTCGTTCCGCTTAAATCCGTTTATGCTTTCATTGCTGTTGCTGAGACTGGCAGCATGACCGACGCCGCGCGGGTATTGTACGTCAGTCACTCTGCGGTAAGCCAAGCGATAAAGTCGTTAGAACAACTGGTCAACAAGCCTCTGTTTCAACGAGTCGGTCGTCGTGTTGTTCTTAATGCCGCAGGTAAGCGATATTACCGCAAAGTTACTCCCGCACTTGAGCAAGTGATAGAGGCGACCGAAGAGCTTGCCAGAACGCCTAACGACCACCGCATTACCCTCAACATGGTCAATTCGCTCGCGATGCACTGGTGGATCCCACGAGTTCCCGACTTCCAAGCTTTCGCTCCCTCACTTGATATCCGTATTTCGACGCTAACTGGCCCTTTCGATATTGAACAGGAAGGGGTCGATGTTGCGCTCGTACATGGCAAGCCCAATGAGTGGGAGCAATATTACAGCGAGAAACTGGGCGACGATGATCTGGTCTTGGTGTGCAGCCCTACTCTATTAAAAAACCAGACCGGATTGAGCGTCGAGCAACTCGTCAAACAAAACCCGACCATTGGCGTTTTTAACCTCAGGCGGCAACACGACTGGCAAGTGTGGTGCAACAATTACCAAATTCCACTGCCCACATTCCATAGCAATCTGACGTTCGATGTCTCCATTCAAGCAGTACAAGCTGCGATTCGTTCACTAGGCGTATTAGTAACGCATCGCTTGTTTGTGAAGGATGACATCAGCCATGGGATGCTCGTTGAACTAGGTAAACCGGTTGCTAACCCGCATCAAGATTTCTACTTTGTTTGCCCGAAAAACAAATTAAAACAAGAAAGTGTGCTAAAACTGAGAACATGGTTAAGACATGAATTCACACGCTCAGAGACAACACTGGACGGTGACGCTCAAGAGCAAGACCAAGACCAAACTATCAACCAATAAGCGAGTAACAGCTCAGCAAGCTTACAAGAGGCCATTATGATTATTACCACCACACAATCAGTCGAAGGCAAACGCATTGTCGATTACAAAGGGGTTATTGCCGGAGAAGCCATTCTAGGGGTGAACGTTTTCAAAGATATGTTTTCAGGAATTCGTGACTTTGTGGGTGGGCGTTCTGGCACCTACGAGAAAGAACTGGAAAAAGCACGTAACTACGCGTTCAAAGAGTTAGAACAGAAAGCGATTGAAGCGGGTGCCAACGCGGTGGTAGGCGTAGATATTGATTACGAAGTCTTGGGAACAGGTAATGGCATGTTGATGGTCTCTGCTAGTGGCACGGCAGTGGTGGTTGCTTAATCAGTGGCAAACCTATCGCTCAATAGCTCTATCCATCGAATAACGGATTCATTCGCTTAATCGTGTGATTCTCTAAAAATGCCCCTTAGCTAAATCGCTAACTAAGGGGCGTTATTGTATTCGCTGCCAAACTAGGCTTGAATATCTCTAACTCGCACGATCTGCGGGCTCAGAGAGCATGGCATCAAAAGAGGCAATTCGAGCCAAAAACTCTTTTCTATCTTTAGGCATAATTGAGCTTGCCATTGGTAAGTTCGCCTTCATTGCATCGACGGCGCGACCACGAACCAATACCTCAAAGTGCAAGTGCGGGCCAGTAATACGGCCAGTAGCACCCGATAGCGCAATTTTCTGACCTCGTTTAATTTGCTGACCTTTCTTAACTAAGAAGCGGCTCAAGTGAAGATAACGCGTCGTATATACGCTGTTGTGTTCAATCACCAAATATTTACCAGCATACGGGTGGTCACGAAGTGCCACCACACGACCATCACCAGTTGAGTAGATAGGTGAACCAACAGGTGTCGCAAAGTCGGTACCATTGTGCGGTGAGATTCGCCCAGTTACTGGGTGTCTTCGTGTCGGATTAAACGAAGAAGTGATTCTTCGGAATTTTCTGTCGACTGGGTATCTATCAAAGGCTTGCTCTAGACTATTTCCCTCTCTGTCATAAAAAAGACCATCTGGTGCTAGAAAAGCTGCGACTTCTCGGTTTCTTAATTGAATTGAGATACCTTGAATTTCTGTTTTACCCGTTAGGTGATCATCCGTGTACTGCTCTTTGACCAATACATTGAAGCTATCACCAGCTCTCAGCTCTCGAGCGAAGTTGACTTTGTCTTTTAGTGTGCGGGTGATATTGGCTATCTGGTTAGTAGTTAACCCCGCTTTGTAGGCTGACGTTGAAAAGCTACCATGCACACTGCCAGCATAAAGTTTTTCCTTCCACTCGCCTGGGATCTCGTGGAATTTATAGCTGAAGCTACCATCATCGTTTCGAGTAAAGGCTGCTTGCTCAACCAGACTTTCGTGAAAGACCAACTCTACGAGCTGTTTGGACTCACCATCGACAAGCAGCTCTAAGTGGTCACCAGGTTTTATCGTATCGAGTTTCAAAGATTCAAGATCCGCTTCCATGATCTTATGAACCGTTTCATAAGGCAGATTCCATGACTCGAATATGTTACTGAGGGTATCGCCAACTTTCACAAAATAATGGACCTTAACCAAAGAGTTGGGAGTCGCTTGCGAGTCGATGACTTCCTTATCATTAGGTTGAGAACCTTGGTAAGGTGTTATTTTGATAGAGATTTCTGGTGCTGGTTTGGAGTGAAAAGAGAGCAAAGCAGCAAGGGAAAATGCGCTGATCGCAGTAACGATCAGACCAATACGGAGGAACTTCATAAAATACTTAGCGGTTATAACGAGGAACTTAGAAAGTGTTATAACATAACAATTAAATCAAAAAAATAAATGAAATGTAAGAA
The DNA here is from genome assembly GCF_041470465.1 of Vibrio sp. 10N.261.55.F4. Lineage (NCBI taxonomy): Bacteria > Pseudomonadati > Pseudomonadota > Gammaproteobacteria > Vibrionales > Vibrionaceae > Vibrio > Vibrio sp. 10N.261.55.F4. Next base: position 75,836 of record NZ_JBFRMM010000021.1, read on the forward strand.
ACCATAGCGCGATAGGTGTGAAAGTATGGTGAGCATGCAAAGCCCACCACCTTAGTTAACACGGATCTTTACCTCATATTACTCTTCACGAAGTACTTCGAAGCGTTCTAAGCCTCGCAGCATCTCAAAGTCCGGCTCTTCAGTTAGCAGCTCTCTCATGGACCCACTGGCTTCAATAGCGCGTTCTAAGTCATCGATAGCTTGACCTTCTGCCCCTAATCGAGCATAGGCGCAAGCACGTTGATACAAGGCATGAGCATTTTGGTCATCGACTTCTAATACACGGTTACAAAGACTCATTGCCCAGTGGTATTCCTGTATATCCATAGCAGCGTCAGCTTTGGCAGTAAGTGCTTCTAAATCTCCAGGACGAACCTTCAGTATTTCATCGTAGATTTCAATTTTTTGCTCTGCCGTTTGTGCGTTCTGTGCTCTCAACCATAGGTTATGAATCTCATTGATAATTTCAATTTCGCGGTTGTTGTCGGAAATGATTCTGGTCTTGCGCTTAAGATCCCGTTCAAGAACATTAAACTTCTTCTCATAGTCTTGAGCGATAGAATTAAGTCGCTTATCAGCCATGTCTTGAGTTGTGTGTTTAAGCTCTTTGATGGATTGCCAACCCACCAGCGCGATAAGAGAGGCCACACCAGCAATAATGTAGAAGAAGTAGGTTACGGTTACATTGGCGTAATTCAGAGACTTGTCTGCCACAGTCAGTTCCCGGTCAGTCATCTGAATGGTCAAGCGTCTTTCAAGATCCTGCTGTTCCATTCGAAGCTGCTTCAACTCATCCAAGATATAGCGTTCCATCAGCGGTCTATCCAAATACTCTTGTTCCGAGTACTTAACATCTTCGCTTGCAAAACTCATCGTGCTGAACACCGAGATAACTGCAACCAATAAGATTCGAAGCATTATACATTCCTTATATGTTTATATTTAGACTAACTGTATCTCGTAATAGGCATACAAGCTAGGAAGTCGACAAGTTTGCTATGTCCATATTGGAATTAACACTCTAAAACATCATTGATAATTATAAAACACCTTAAGCAACATCATTAATTTCTAAATTATAAAAATACCGCGTAATACTGTTCTATATGATTAATTCGCGATGCGAATATACCGAAAAATGGTTTATTGCATCGAGATGAATCTTATATTAATAACGATCAGAACGAGGTTAATTTGAATAATTCACGATACGATTTAGTAAGCCGTGTACTGCACTGGGTAATGGCTTCTGTAATCATCTATGCAACGATCGCAGGGTATGTGATGCACTATGTCACCAGTCATCCAGAGCTGTTTTCTTTTCTGTCAGTGCTCAACATGTCATTGGCGACCGTTGCGACGCCACTGCTTGTGGTTCGTTATATCTGGAGCCACTTTCGCTCGTCGCCAAGCATGCCAACCTCTGTGCCTGAAGGGCAAAAATGCGTTGCCAAGCTTGCACACTCTTTGATGTATCTTGTGATGTTTATGGTTTTCAGCACCGGCTACTTAATGCTAAAAGAACCGTACTCTTTATTTTGGTTAGTGAGCGTAAATAATCTAATTACCGACTCTGCAATCAACGGCTTCTTTTTCTATTTCCATCGTGCCAGTTGTATTGCCCTAGCCTGTTTAATTGTGCTGCATATCAGTGCCGCACTTAAACACCACTTTGTCTCTAGGAACTATGTATTGAAGATGATGCTCTAGATTCAAAGAATTCAAGACAATTTGCACAAACAACAAAAAAGCCATAGCATGTTCGCTATGGCTTTCTTATTTCAATTTGATTACTTGGTTTGAGTATCAATCATCACTTGCCAGTATTCACATTTAGCCAAGAACTCTTTTAAATAAAGCTCTGGGTTAGCAAGTTTCTCACCGCCTTTAACAACAGCACCAGTCACACGCCAAAAGCCACGAGTGACCAAGTTTCGATGATAAATAAAATCGTTGAGTTCATTAGCCTTCAAAGGAAGTTGTTCACCAAACGTATTTTCGTAGCGGCTCAGAGTCGAGGCTTGTTCACTTGGCTTCTCCCTTAAAAAGGTATCCAAATCCAAACCTAATGACTGTTGCTGCTCTTTTGATAGGGCTTTAGCTAATTTAGAGATCACACTGAACAGAGCCAACTCAACTTTTTGAGACGCTAATAACGATGCACCTAAAAGCGCATGTTCGTTGGAAATATGTTGTTCTGTTGATGAAACGGTTGCTGTTGTCACTGTGTTAACCTCAAATAATCATAACGGGTGTTACTGAACTGGATAGAGTCTTTTCACTAAGCTGAATCTTATTCTTGTTATTAAGAAGAATCTTGCAGCTAAGCAGAGCCTTTCGACTAAGCAGAATCTTTTAGCAGAACACGGTCAGCATCAATAATGGTGAAGCCTGATGCATCTTCATTCTTTTCGACTTGCACTAAACCTTTAAAACCAATCTGCGACAGCTTCTTCGCAAGTTGATCTGGTGCTGTTTCAAAAACAACATTCATAAAAGGTAAAGACTCAGCATCAACAAAACCATGCTCGTTAAACAGTTCCATTGCTTGAGATAAATGGTCTGAGTCGGTTAATTCGATAATTTCTACAACTTCTTCCAACAACATTTTCGATTCCATATTCGCCAGAAAGTGACTGACACAAGCCGGTTCTTTTTGCTTGCATACATCCCGATGCCCTAAGACACCCCTTTAGTAGTAGGGAGATCATAACATATTAATAATCGTAAAATATGTTTTATTTTCCCTAAGCTACTGGGAATACTAGAAAAGAATAGAAATTGGTGAAACATAAGCAACACCAATTCATAGTATCGATAACGGTAAACCTGATTTGAGGTGATCAGGCAACCGTTACTTGAGAATCGCCCGTTTCTACAATCGATTCTTGTAACAAGCCAGCATAAATACCATTGTGTGCCACCAGCTGTTGATGATTACCTTGCTCAACAATTTCACCCTTTTCCAACACCAAAATCGTATCTGAGTGACGAACGGTACTCAAACGGTGTGCAATCGCAATCACGGTTTTTTCCTTGAAAAGGCGCTGCATTGCTTTTTGAATCAGGTCTTCAGTGATTGAATCTACCGAACTGGTCGCCTCATCAAGCATCATCAATTGACCACCCTGTGCAACCGCTCGAGCGAACGAGATAAGCTGCGTTTGCCCTACAGACAAGTTAGAGCCGTTCTTTTCCAAGTGGAAGTCATAACCTTGTGGCAATTGTTCAATAAACTTATCGGCATAAACATAGCGCGCCGCCTGTTCAACCTCAGTTCTAGATAGATGCGTTTTGCCCAGCGCGATATTGAATTGGATGGTCTCTTCAAATAAGTGCACGTCTTGCATCATCATTGAGAACAAATGAGCAGAGTCTTCACTTGAGATCTGTGACAGCTCTATTCCATTCAACAAAATGCTGCCTTCATAGTCTTGGTAGGCTTTAGAGATCAGACGCAGAATCGTCGACTTGCCCGAGCCCGTCGAACCCACAAGCGCGATTTGATGCCCTTTCTCCAATACAAACGAGACATTCTTTAGAACGTAGGGAGAGTCGTCTTTGTAGCGGAAGCTTACGTTCTTAAACTCTAGGCTCACAAACTGTTCAAGCTGCTTCTCAACCTTGTTAGATGACAACAGGTTGCGCCCTTCTTCTTCAGTCGGCTCAACAAACAGCTCTTCAATATGGTCAAACGCTGCAAATGAACTCTGAATCGAAGCGATCTGCGAAGTAAAGTCACGAATCGGAACAAACACTTTCTCTAAGGTGTTGATGAACGCAATCAGCACACCCAAGGTGAGCGCCCCTTCTAACACTTGCTCAGAGCCATACCAGATCATAATCGCGATAGTGATGGAGGTGATGCCAGAGATAAACGAGAACAAAATCGCATCGTATTTATTGATCTTCTTCTGCGCTCTTAAAAACTCATCGGTATAGCCTTGGTAGCGTTGCTCGACTTGCTCTTCCGCTCGGTACATCTGAACGGTTTTCATGCCAAATAAGACTTCTTGTAAAAAGCCAATACCGCGAGCGAGAGAAGAACGAGTCACCTTATAGAGAGCACGAAGTCGGTTTCTCACATACACCGTCAAATACATCACTGGCGGCATAATGATCAATACAATCATCGTTAACTGCCAATCAATGAAGAACATCATCACCAACAGAGCAATGGTATTGATGCTGTCTTTAACTAGCCCTACAACCGACTGAACAAACGTCTCGCCGATGGTTTCCAAGTCACTGGTTAATCGTGAAAGCGTTACCCCAATCGGTGTGTTATCAAAATAGCTGCGTGGCAGTTTGAGCACGCGAGCAAACAATACTGAGCGCATGTCAGTTATCGTGTATTGACCAGTTTTACGCAGATTGTACGAATAGGTGGTATCCACCACATAACTCGCCACCAGCACGGCAACGAGATAGAAGACGTATTCGAGCAGACCATCCATATCCCCGTGACTCAGGTGAACATCGATCACTTGAATGATCAGCCAAGGGAACAACAAGCTCGTGATGACAGAAAGAGGAAGCATAGCGATGCCCAGAATCGCAGAGCCTTTGTATTTCTTAGCAAACTTAAAAAAGTGCTTGAGGTACTTGAGATCAACACGTTTTAACATGCTGCTGCCTCCGTTTCATTCTGCTGTAGTTGCCATGTATCGTAATAGTAATCACAGGTTTTCAATAACGTGGCGTGGTCGCCCTTCGCGATCACTTTACCTTCGTTCAACACGATGACTTCATCCATATATTCAAGGGCATTAACGCGGTGTGAAACCACAAGAACCGATTGATTTTCCAAACGTTTAAACAAACCTTCCAAGATCTTACGTTCTGTTTCATAGTCGACAGCCGATAGAACGTTATCCATGATGATCAGGTCGGTGGGTTGCAATAAAGCACGCGCAATACTTAAGCGCTGCTTCTGACCACCTGACAACATGATCCCTTTCTCACCGACTAAGGTTTGATCGCCGTGTTCAAAACGTGTCACATCACTAGCCAACTGGCTGAGCTCTAGCACTTCATCAACCTGACTCTTTGCCAAATCGGTATCTAGGCTACCAAAGCGGATATTGTCTTCGACGGTTGCTGAAAACAGGTAAGGGTCTTGAGTCACGGTTTTCACGTAACGGCGTAAGTCACTGCGTGAGAAGCTAGTGACATCTCTTTCACCAAGGAAAACAGAACCTTGTGGTACATCCAAGTGGTGGTTTAAGCAGTTCACTAATGTCGTTTTACCCGCTCCGATCCCGCCTAACACACCCACTTTCTTACCTGTTGGAATATCAAAGCTGATGTCATCGAGAATCACGCGTTCTTCACCTGAATAGCTGAAGCTGAGATTGCGAACGGAAAACGTTTTTCCCTTCAGCGATTCAACATCTAATTCAGTAAGCTTATCTTCATCTAGCTCTGGGACTTTGGCATTAAGAATGGTTTGTGCACTTTGGATACCGACCATGCCTCGCTGATAAATGGTCGCGATTCTGCCAAGTTGCATCAATGGCATAGCGAGCAAAACTGAGTAAGTCAGAAAGGCGGTAATCTCACCAAGTGTGAGTTCCTGTCTCATTAACATGTAGCCACCAAGCCCAAGAATGATGATTTTCATCAGGTCATTGGCGTAGTCGAGTACCGGCATAAAGAAGACTTGAATGCGTGTAATTTTAAGGCGGCATTCAAGCAATAACTGGTTCAGTTTTTCAGTTTCAGCTTTCACCCAAGGTGACATCTGCTGGCTCTTAATGAGATCAATCCCAGACAGGTAACTCATTAGCTGAGCAGACAGATTTTGTAGGCGCTTCATGTGCTCTAAATGCAGCGCTTTCATACGCTTGAAGCCCACACGGAAAATCACAAAAGCGATTGAGATAGGAATGATCGAATACAGTGTGAGTTCTGGCGATATGCGCCACATGTAAAGAGGTGTCAGCGACAACGCCAGCAGCGCATTAAAGAACTGGAGGAAACCCACACCAAACAACAAGCGTATGCCACCAAGATCATTATTGATAATGGATATTAGCCGACCAGAAGCAAAACGCTCATGAAAACTATTCGGTAAACGATTTAACTTTTTGAGCAATGTACTTTTAAGTGCAGCCTCTGTAATTCGCCCTGGATTAAGCGCGTAAATACGAGACAGAATACGTACTACTACCATAGCGACCGACATGCCAACTACCATCCACACATAACTTTGAAGTTGTTGATGGCCACTGGGAGAAGCATCATCAATCAAATCTATGGCGAGTTGAATATAGCGAGGGATCTCAACTTGCAACCAGTTGACGAGAAAAATGAACACAATCGCCAAAAAGTAAGAGGTGCGATTCATGCGCAGGTAATGGGCAATAAACTGTCTTTTATTCATAGTATTCTTTGTTTAGGGCAGGCTCACAGCGAGATTTAGCGATTTAACCGAGCAGTTTAGCTAAATAGGGTCATCGCTGAGGTAAAGGTACATCAAAAACACATAGTTGACAATATCAACCATATTTAATAATTAGTTTTCGCTATTACATTTTAGCATCGCTAGAAACAAGTTTGCCGCCAAAAGTGGCGGCAAGTAAAAAGCTTAACAGGCTTGTATTGATAAAGGCTAAAGCATCTCTTTGGCAATCAAATGCAGCAAAAAGGTTTCACGTTCAATACTCATGCCCTTCTTAGGGCTCTCTGCCATGGTCTTTTCGTTATGAGCGATCGCTTCATGGATATTCATCCACACCGGTTTCATCCCGTTTTTCACTTCATAATCTTCGTAAGCCGTTTCACCAAGCTCACGATCGATCTTGCATGAGTAGCAGTAAGAAATCATGTGCATCATGTCTGCATCGTCTTTGTACCAAGGACGAAACTCTTCAAAAATGCCGAACGGCTTGATGCTATGGATATTCTTCGCGCCAGTCTCTTCTTCGAGTTCACGAACCATACCTGCGATCACATCTTCCCCTTCATCCAAACCACCACCAGGAATGGTGTAGTCGTGATAACGCTCTGTATACAGCATCAGAATGTCTTCACCATCTAACACAATGGCACGGGCAGCGTTGCGCTTATAGACCGTTTTATTGTCTAGATGGTCGATATCAGGATGGATGGTTGTTTTTAGGTGTCTCATGATTCTGACTGCTCTACTGAATTTGGCGGCATCATATCATAATCATCAATAGATTCGAGGTTCACAACCGCTAACCAGAACGGATCGGACGGGGATATTCCTACGGTAACTTGAATCCACTTAGCTTGATCTAACACTCAAAAAGTCGTTAAACATGAAGAAATATCAACCTATTTCAATATCTTGACCAAATTAGGACAACCTTTTCTGAAATCTAAAATATACTAATTTCATAGAGCTTCTCATTTGGTTCTGTAGAACTTAACGCATTCGATTATAGAGTTATCACGTAGGAGATAGACATGAAGAAAATTGGTTTGATGGCTGTATGTGCCGTTGTATTAGGCGGTTGTGCAAACGACTATGCAGAATATAGCGAGGGCCAACGTGTTTCAGTCGCTAACCCAGCAGCGGTTTATTGTGTTCAACAGGACGGTGAATTAGACACGGTTACTGAAAACAATCAGCGTACAACTTACTGTGTATTCGATGACGGCGAGCGCATTGAACAGTGGGAGTACTACCGCAATAACCATGAGCAAGATTCAGAAAACCAAAGTTAATCACTGTAAAAAAACACATGAGCCTTCTGGCACAATGTTATGGGCGATGATTACGTTCGAGCGGTTAAAAACATCGCTGAAGAAGGCACTGAGCTTCTAGCTTACTGTCTGATTGCCTTTGCGAGTTTAAAGACCGTTATTGGCATCACGAGAAAGAAAAAATCACCTATCGCCACCAGCGATGTGTGTGATCCGATTCCGGATCTAAATAACGATTCAATAAAGTCAGGTTAGTATCTAGTAGAGCTAGGTATTCCCTGACTTTTTTTACATCGGTACCCACTGAAGTCTGCTGGATACAGCGCTCCAATGCTGGGAGTAAACTCTCCACAATGTCAAAGTCAGATGAACGTCCAACGAGCTCTTTGGCAGTAATCAATGCTTCCAAAGACAGTCTTTCTGGCTCTCGTCTAACCAACTCTAAATCTCGCTTAAATGCGCCCGCACAAACACCTTCAAGATAAACTCGGTAGGTCGTCAGTACGTCCATCAACAGAAACAATTGCCCCTGAGCACTTTGATGTGGGTATGGCACCGCAACATGAGCCTCCAACCTGCGATCTATTTGCTGCTCTACCCCAAGTGCGGAACACTTCTCGATGAGAACTTTAAGCAAACCTTGCTCGCCCATGAGCGATTGAATCTCGAATATACGTTGTAAATGGTAGTCATTCGAAACGAATGTCACTTGCACACTTTGCCCTCGAGTAAACAGCCCGCTTGCAATCATCTCTGAGGCCAAGTTCTGTATGTTCTCGACAGTGTTGGTCGAGTGCTGCTCGAGCAAAATCGCCCCTAAAGAAAACGGATGTTCACGCTGCTTTTCAAGCTTTCTAAAGTACTGGTGCATCGCGTCGGCTTCAGACAGTGTTTGCCCTTTTGTTAGCCCACCACAAAATGCTACCGCAGTTTGCTGATTCGAGTCTTCTACCAAAGGCTCCGCCAGATACTCAACCAAAGCATCAACTCGACTGATTCCTTCATCAGTCAATTTATTCTCATTAAGTCGCTTACCCAGCACAATAAGGAGGTGATTAATGCTCATTTTATGTTCAAGTCTCGTTTTGGGGATTAGATGGAGTGAATTATGTATACAATACTTGTTAACAAAAGTATTTTGAAATTCTTATATGTTGCTCGCAATAATGCTCACTATTGATAGCGACATCTTAGGTAATACAAGAATAAACGTGTCGCTTTACAGCAAACATAGCACGCTCTTGTATTTCATCGCTCTATGCTTGTTAGCACTAGTCGATAAAAGAGCCCTTTCAATCAATGAATACGCTCTATCGCATAACTGTTTCACCCACAGAACAGGTTCACTCAAAGAAGTGCAACTAACCAAATACAAATTTTACACAGAGTTCGTCCATCGAACCGTCTTCACAGGAAGTTACTATGCTGTCTATTTTTGATATCTACAAAATTGGGGTTGGACCATCCAGCTCCCACACAAATGGACCAATGATCGCTGGGTTTAACTTTACCCAAAAAATTGATGCTCAGCTTAAGCAAGTGAAGCGTATTCAAATCGACTTATACGGCTCGTTATCATTGACGGGTATTGGTCACCACACAGACAGAGCGACCTTGTTAGGTTTGCTAGGTAACCGCCCCGACACCATTAAAATCACCAGTGCTAACCAAGCAATGCGTAAGGCGATTGAAGATAAATCTCTATTGGTTAGCGGTAACCATGAAATTTATTTCGATGTAGAAAGCGATCTGCTCTTCCACAAGACCAACCTTCCGCTGCATGAAAATGGTATGACTATCTCTGCCTTTAACGAAAGCGGCAGCCTTCTGGATATGGAAACCTACTACTCGATTGGTGGTGGCTTTATCGCAACCGCTGATGAGCTACAAAACGGCAAACAGGAAGCAGAAACTCAAGTTGAGTTCCCTTTCTCTTCTGCTGATCAGTTGCTTGAACTATCCGAACAACAAGGACTGAGCCTTGGTGGCTTAATTCTACGTAACGAAGTTTCATTCCAAGGTATGGATGTGATTGACCAGAAAGCCGACCAAATTTGGAAGGTGATGTCTCTGTGTATGCAGCGTGGCTTTGACACGGAAGGCATCCTTGATGGCGGCCTAGAAGTCACTCGTCGAGCACCTGCTCTGCTTAAAAAGCTTGAAGCGAATGCCTCGATTGAAAACGATCCAATGGAGATCATGGATTGGATTAACCTATTTGCCTTTGCCGTGAGTGAAGAGAATGCAGCGGGCGGTCAGGTCGTGACATCACCGACCAACGGTGCGGCTGGGGTTATTCCTGCGGTATTGATGTACTACCATCGTTTCATCAAGGAGCTAGACACCAAGCAGCTTAAAGACTTCTTGGCAGTCTCTGGCGCAATCGGCATCTTATACAAAACCAACGCTTCGATTTCTGGCGCAGAGGTAGGTTGTCAGGGTGAAGTCGGCGTTTCTTCATCAATGGCCGCAGCAGGCCTAACTGCCCTACGTGGTGGTAGCAACGAACAGATTTGTATTGCCGCTGAGATCGCGATGGAACACTCACTGGGCATGACATGCGATCCGATCGGCGGACTAGTACAGGTGCCATGTATCGAACGTAACGCAATGGGTGCAATGAAAGCCATCAATGCATCGCGCATGGCGTTGAAACGTACCAGCAAGTGTCTTATCTCGTTAGACAAGGTTATCGAGACCATGTATCAAACAGGTAAAGACATGAACAAGAAGTACCGTGAAACTTCTCTAGGCGGCCTAGCCGTGATCCACATGGCACCACCTTGTGAATAAAAGACAGGAACACGAGTGGAGAAAGCCTCTATAGAGACAGCATTCTTGTAAACTTAGTTTTCAATATCTCAACAAAGCCAGCCACCAAGCTGGCTTTTTTATTGGCTAAAGCCCAACAGCTAATTGAAAGTGATACTCACTCAAAATAACTTACAGAATGACTACCTCTAACTTTCCCTTTATTAGTTCATTACTTAGCCACAAATGATGATGGCTAAATTTCATACCGCCATGCATCCACTAGCAAAATCTAATATTGCACATTTCATTCATGAAAAATATCAATGGTCTCATGAGAAAAGATATATCGAGTAAAGTTCTGTTTGGGATGCACGTTTCATTTTATGTATCGCTACTAATGATATTATAATTGGGTAATTACACTACATATCAACACAAATGTGAGAATAAAATAATGTGGAATAGATTAAACAAATCAATGATGTTCTGCCAAATGATGTTCGGACTTTCGTTCTATGGCGTCATGGTGATCTTGACTCGTTTCTTCCTTGAAGATCTGAACTACAATGAAGCCGACACCATGATGGTTGTTGGTGCTTTCTCTGCAATCGGACCGCTATTTGCTATCGCAGGTGGCTTTATCGCCGACAAGTTTTTAGGCGCTTACCGATCTTTAACCATTGCCTTCCTAGGGTTCGCAAGTGGTTACGTTCTACTGGTACTTGGTGCAGCAGCAACCAATGTTCCGATGGCATTATGTGGTATTGCGTTAGCAAGTTATGCACGTGGTTTGATGTCCCCTTCTTACCCAAGTCTTTACAAACGCACGTTCAAAACTCAAGAAGATTTTGAGAACTGCTACCCAATCAACTACTCAGTAAACAATATTGGTGCTCTGTTAGGCCAATACCTGTTCCCAATGCTAGTACTTGTTGTTGGTTTCCACGGTGGTTTCCTTCTTTCAGCGGTTCTAGCCGGTGCTGCGCTTCTGATGATGATCTTTGTTCGCAAAGGCCTTGTTGAAGCAAGTGCTGAAATCGACCAAAAACCAGTAAGCACTAAAAACTGGGCAGCGTTCCTTGGTCTTTCTGCCGCTATGATTGGCTTGGTATTCTTCATGTTCTCGAACATGGATATTGGCCAAAACATCGTATACGCAATTGGCGGTGCAGCAATCGTCTACTTTGTTTCTTTGATGTTGAAATCGAAGAAATCAGACATGCTGAAAATGGGCACTATTTTAATCATCACATTCCTGACGACATGTTTCTTCGTGTACTACGGTCAGATGATGACTTCGATGACAATGGTAGCGATCAACACAATGCGTGGCGATCTATTTGGTTTTATCCCTGTTGCACCTGAAGCTTCAATGGCAATGAACCCACTATGGTGTATGGTTGCTGGTCCTATCATCGCGGGTATCTTCTCTAGCCTAGAAAAGAAAAACATTAACTTCTCAACTGCAACCAAAGTCGGTTTCTCTTTCATCCTTACGGCTATCGCTTTCGGTATCCTTACGATGGCAGTAACGACAGTTGGTGACGATGTTCTGATCCGCCCAGAAGTCTTCCTAGCGATTCACTTCTTCCTAGCATTCGGTGAAGTGATTGTAGGTTCAATGGTTGTAGCCTTCATCCTGTCTGTTGCACCTAAGCACATTGAAAACTTCTCAGTAAGCTTGTTCTCTGTTGCTATCGCACTATCAGGCATTGTTGGCGCGGTATTCTCAACGTCTATTGCACTAGAGAAAGGTCAAGAGATCACACAAGAGATCGTGCAAACGGTTTACGGTGATTACTTCCAAATGCTGACTGTTCTTGCCGTCGTGATGGTAGGTATCGCAATGGCAGCATCGTTCATTATTCGTAAGATGCTAGAAGCTGCGAAAGCCGCTGAAGAAACGATTGAACTAGAGCAAGCAAACAGCTAATTCTGTTCGCTGAGTCAAACCAATCCTAAGAGCCCTTTAGTTTTCTAAAGGGCTCTTTTTTGTAGGATCCGTTTCTCAATAGGATCTGTCGTATAAGTTAGGTAGTACATGTGTAAATAAAAGTAAATGATAACTATTAGTATTGAGTGTTTTTTGGTTCAGGATTATGATGTGGAAATCCAAATCTAAGAGAGCCTTATATGAGCAAGCCTAGCCCTATCACATTAACCGTTACTCAAACCTCAACAATTACTCCAAACATGCAGCGCATAACGCTTAGCGGTGAGGGATTAAGTAAATACCCAACAGAATGTGCCGGCGGCTACATCAAGCTTTTATTCTCGCCACTTGGCACGACTGATTTAAGCCAGCTAAACGAAGGTGAGCGCCCAACCATGCGTACCTACACCATTCGTCAGTACAATCCTGTAGAGCAGTGGATTGAAGTCGATTTCGTTCGTCACATCACTAAAGATTTGCAGTGTGGCTTTGCTGCAAGGTGGGCAATGAACGCGAAAGTGGGTGACACTATTTCAGTGGCTGGTCCTGGTTTAATTCAGGGGCTTAACCTAGAGTCAGACTGGTTCTTCTTAGTTGCAGACATGACGTCCCTACCTGCGCTTTCTGCAAAAGTAAAAACGCTCCCAGAAACAGCAACTGGTCACGCTATCATTCAGATCAACTCAGCAGCAGATAAGCAGGTACTTGAGACTCCTCAAGGTATCAAAGTAACCTGGTTGATTGAAGATGAAACCTCAGAGTCACTTTCACAAACCGTGCGCAACACAGAATGGTTAGAAGGTCAGGTTTCAATATGGACAGCGTGTGAATTTGAAAGCATGCGTGAGCTAAGACAATACTTCCGCAACGAAAAAGAAGTCGCGAAAGAGAACATCTACATCAGCAGCTACTGGAAACGTGGTGTCACTGAAGATGGCCACAAAGTGTTGAAACAGCAAGATGCTCAAGATTTAGCGGGGTAAGTCTTTTACTACCTACAGCTTCTTACTAGATAAAGAGAAAACGCCCTTAACGAAGTTTGTTTCGCTAAGGGCGTTTTTTCATTTAACTTAATAGAGATACCTATTCACAAATCCCCAATCACTCAGGCGATCTTTTAAGTCAATGAGATAACTAAGCCAGCAATAATTAGAGATACGCCTACACCGCGAGTCGCGTGCCACTTTTCCTTTAAAAAGTAGATCCCCATCACTACGCCGAAAATGATACTCACTTGCCTAAGAGCAACAACCAAGCTGACATTTTCAGTCATGGTCATCGCAAACAGCACTAAGCCATAAGTCGAAGCCATCATAATGCCTGCAAGCGTGGCTTTCTTTCGCAGTATCCAAGCATTAGTAAACTCGATTCTTTGGTTGGTTACGAATAACCAAACACTCAACGGAATCACAATTGCCCAAAACTGAATGCCTAGGTAGAAAATCGCGGTGTGCTTGTTAGTTATAACTGGTGTGCTCAAAGGATCGAGTAACAGAAGCGCTTCTTTATCAATGATGGAATAGCCCGTGGTACCAATGGCCGCGATTAACGCCCACAGTACGCCAAGGTTGAGATACGCTTTTAACCTAAGATCTGAAAACTTCTTAAGTGGTACAAACAAACAACCCAAGGTAATCAAGGTGAAGCCAAACCATTGATTAGGTGACAGCTCATAGCCTATCAACACCGTGCCTAAACCCACCATCAACACGGGCAGTGCCCGTGCCATTGGGTAAATCACACCGATATCAGCTTGTTTATAGGCCGCGCCTAACCCAATCAAATAGATGATTTGACAGATCCCACTCAAGAAAACCAGTTGCCAAAATGGAAGTAAGATATTTGACAGTCCAACGCTGTGAACATACCAGATCAAGTAAGGCGTCAATATCGCTGCGGCGGCAAAGCCAGAGGCTAAGAAGAATGACGAGCCCGAGCCTTGATTAGATTTACCTAGAACGTTCCAACCCGCGTGAAGCAAAGCCGAAATGATCACGATTACAATCGCAGAGAATTCCATTTCATTCCTAAATTATTGATGAATTAGCACAACGGCTGACAACAGGTGATAAAAAAGGCCTCCGAATAAGAGACCTTTGAGCGTTTCAATTGGGCAATCCTGCATAATTGCAGATATGCCAACGTTATAACGTATGACTAGCGCTCTAGCTGTGCGATCGACTCGATGCTGATCGCGTCATGACGCCAATATTCAATATCGCAATCAATCAAATCACCGTCTTGATTGTAATTAACACGCTCAACCACCATAGCAGGAGAACCAGAAGTCGCACGCAGAGCTTGCGCGGTTTCGCCAAGCAAAGACGTTGTGCTCACTCGATAACGGATCTTCTGATACACCACACCAAAGTGCTCACGGTAGATGTCCGTCAACGATTTAGACAAGTCATAATCAAGCAAATTAGGGAACAACTCTGGTCGAATGTAGTTGGTCACATACACAACGGGCCTGTCTTCAAGATAACGAACTCTGTCTACTCGATAAACGTCCGAAAAAGGTTGCAGCTCAAGAAGCCTAGTTGCTTCCTTGGTCGCTAAAATGCCTTTCGCCGCCACCAACTCTGTTTTCGGCTTACGATTCTGCGACAAAGCCATATTCGTGAAGTTCAGCGTTTGTGTTGGATCGTAGCGCAGTGGCGCTGGAGAGATAAACCAACCACGTCGGTCTTCTCGATAAATTCGTCCTTCCGCTTCAAGTGAAGACAAGGCTTCACGTAACGTAACTCGTGTTGTATCAAACGATTCAGCCAGTTTGCGCTCCGCAGGCAGCTTCTGTCGTGGTGTTAACATCCCCGACTCTATCTGCTCTACGATGACGTCTTTGATTTTTACGTACTGCACTTCATTTCCTTTTATTCTTGTTCTTGTCGTCAGCCATTCCTTGGCCAACTGCAATATAAAATGGTTAGCTAGCGTTTGCGCCAAGCTTGGGTGCGCTTCTCGAATAACTTGTTGATTAACATATGAATCAACTTCGCGCTCGCTGCCGATATCATGATCATCACCGCCATGGCAGCTGCTGCACCCGTTTGTCCCGCATCATCCATATTCAGTACTGAAACTGACGCAGGTATCGTATCGGTAGAATACAAGAATACTACCGCAGATGTCGTGGTAAGTGCATTAATAAACAGGTATGTCGCAATATCTAAAATCGCAGGCAGACAAACGGGTACCGTCACCTTAAAGAACAGCTTGTATTGCGGTAGGTTAACCGAAGCCGCCGTCGCTTCTATTTCCTCAGGCAGCTGTTTTAATGCGGTTAACGCTGTCATGTGGCCGACTGTGTAGTAGTGAACCACGGTATTAATCACCAAGAACGCCATCGTGCCATACAAGAAGTTGAGTGGGTTACTCAAATCATTAAAGTAGAAGATATACCCCAAACCCAACACCATACCCGGAACGGCCATCGGAACCACACTGAGCATTTGCATTGCTTGACGAACAGGACCAAATGCTCTGCCCTTCTCAATGCAGTACGCGCCTAAGAAAATCAATACGGTACCGATGATCGCAGTCCAAGCGCCGAGGGTTAAAGAGTTGAAAAATGGCGTCCAACCATAAGTACTCATCTCTGCGAAGTTATAGTTATTTAGCGTTAGCGTTTTATTCCAAGGCCAGAAAGTGACCATAGATCCGTATATCGCCATGCCTAGCACAATAACAACAGCCACTGAAATTACGGTGCAATAGAGTAAACACACGCCATCACGTAGAGTGTTTGGCTCTGGTTGGTAAGCGACGGAGCGAGTATCAAACAAGCTCTTTTGTTTCTTTTGAACCCAGCGGTCAACGGTAAACGCAAGCAACGCAGGCAATAGCAATAGGATGCTAGTCACCGCGCCCATAGAGAAATTCTGTTGCCCTACTACCTGCTTAAAGATATCGGTAGACAGAACGTTGTAGCTACCACCAATCACCTTTGGCACACCAAAATCACAAACCACCAGCGTAAACACAACGATCAAGGTACTTATCAAACCGTATTTTGCCGCAGGTAACGTCACCATGAAGAAGGTTTTTAGCGATGAAGTATTGAGTGCACGTGCCGCCTCATAAAGACGAGCGTCAGAGGTTCTCAATGAAGTAGTTAAAATCATTAAGGCATGTGGAAACGTCCAGAATATCAAGCCCAGTGAGATACCAATCAAGCCGTACACCGAATTGCCACCCAAGACTTCTTTTGCGATACCTTGGTTGCCAAATAAGAAGATCAAACTGATTGCAGGAAGCAGTGACGGAGCAAGAATAGGCGCAGAACCCAGTACTTGAAAAAGCCCCTTAAAAGGCATGCATGAACGAGTTAGCGCATAGGCATAACCAAACGCCAAGACACCCACGATTACGGTCACTAGCAATCCAAGCGTGAAGGTATTACCTACCGACTGCCACAGGCTTTGAGACGCAAAATACGTAGCGAAATTCTGTAAACCTACAAATTCACCGTCTGCGTTCTGAACACTCTTTTTCAACATTGCCCACAGTGGCATCAGGATAAACAACGTCATGACCACAGACAAAAAGGCCAACAGCCCAAATAGAATTACGTTGTCTTTGCTTAACCGAGCCAGAAAAGGTTGTACTCGTCGTTGAATTAGCAGCTTAGATTGCATCATTTGAGTCGATTCCATGATTGATTACGCCGCCTCGTCTTTCATCACTTGCAGGCTTTTCGATGAGTAAGCTCTAAGGCCTTCTTGATCAAACGCCACGTAACGAATATCACTGCGACGCAGCTTCAATCGGTTGAACTCTTTGACGGGTACATCAACGATGATCTCTTTCGCCGTTGAGTCATGTTGCAATTGACACTCAACACGATAAAACGCCCCTAAGAATTCGCTTGATACGATTCTCACTGGCAAGGATTCACTAAAACGATCAACAAACTGGATTTGCTCTGGACGAACGGCAATATCAAAAACATCACCCAGATTTGGCGTGAGATTATCTAAGCCAGGTAACGGCAGCATTGACTCAGCAATACGCATCTTGCCTTGAGCCGCAACAGAAGCTTGAATAAAGTTCATGCTACCAACAAACTCAGCCACAAAACGACTGACAGGTTTTTGGTAGATCTCTTGAGGAGCACCGACCTGCTCGATAACACCATGATTCATCACGACAATACGGTCTGCCATCGTTAACGCTTCATCTTGGTCGTGCGTCACCATAATAGTGGTGATACCCAATTTGCGTTGCAGTTGGCAGATCTCATCACGTAGGTGTGTTCTTACCTTCGCATCCAACGCAGAAAGCGGTTCATCGAGTAGCAACAAGCCTGGAGACAAGGCTAATGCGCGAGCCAGAGCAACACGCTGCTGCTGTCCACCAGATAGCTGATTTGGAAATTTCTGACCAGACGTTGGTAAGCCAATGGTCTCTAACCAAGACTCAACCGTCTCAAGGGCTTCTTTGGTCGACATGCCTTGGTTTTTCAGACCAATCGCAATGTTTTCTTCCACAGTGAGATTTGGAAACAAAGCGTAAGATTGGAACACGATGCCAAAGTCGCGCTTTTCTGGTGGCAAAAAGGTCGTATCATTACCGTTCTGCTCAATAGAACCTGACGTTGGTAAGTCTAGGCCTGCAATCGCACGTAATAAGGTGGTTTTTCCACAGCCAGATGGGCCAAGGAAGCAGACGAACTCGCCTTTATCTATCGATAGGGAGATGTCTTTTAACGCTGTAAATTGGCCAAATTGCTTTACAACGTTTTCAATATTCAAATAAGTTTGGTTGCTCATACTACAGCACTCTCTATATGGTATATACCAAATTTATACTGAGAATATTGCAGTTGAGTGACAAATTTATAGAAGCTAAATGACAGTTATATTGCAGATATAATAAGCATTAAAAATTGCTATTTGTTCAACATTGAAAGTTAGTTCAACGTTGAAAGCCCTCAGTGACTTGCCCATAAATCACTGAGAGCCTCAATGTAAACTTCTAATTTAAACGCTAGATTAATCTATGATTCAACCTTGTCGGCTTTGCCCGCCGCACCTGCGAGTTTGGATAACTGTTTATCTAGCCACAATGGCGTGCTACCCGAATCTTCCGCGTTCTCTTTTCTTCGTACCGCATCACGCACTATCATCGCACCTACCCAACGGAATGGCTCTGGCGGGAAGTGTCCTAATGGGCCTTTAGTTAAACCGCTTCGCGTCCAAGCATTGTCGATATCGAGTACCATTGCTGACAAAATCTTCCCGCCCATACGGGTTTGAGCAACGCCATTTCCAGAGTAACCAAGCCCATAATAGATGTTGCTTTGGCCTTTTAGATTACCGAAAAATGGCAATCCGGTGACCGAACGATCTGAGCCGCCAGACCAGTTGTAATCGAATTCACTTTGTTCCAATTTAGGGAACAATTTTTGGAACGATTGATTGAGAATCGGTAGGTAGTTAGTCGTTTGGTTGAACATGCTTTCAACCTGATTCGCAAACGAGAATTTATTGCCGCCTTTGCCCAACATGAGTCGTCCGTCCTGGGTATCTCGGTAGTAGTGGACAAAGATACGCGAATCTACCACCGCCGCCCCTTTCTCTGGGCCAAATTGCTTGAGCTTTTCCGGAATGGGCTTGGTCACCACCATATCTGAAGAGACAACCACAATGCTGCGTTTGAACTCTTTGAAGTGATCGAGCATCCACGCATTGAGTGCCAAAATCACTTTATCCGCAAATACTGACCCGCCTTTGGTTTGAATTCGAGCGGGAGAGCCATAATCGAGCGATGTCATCTCTGTGTTTTCGTGAATTTCGACACCCAGTTCGAGCGCGACTCGGCGTAAACCTCTAGCCAATAACGCTGGCTGAACACTGCCCGCAGCTTCTGAGTAGTAACCCTCAATGTGGCGTTCAGATCCCGCTTTATCAGCCAAAGAATTGTCGCACTTCTTCCAACTATTGATCCCCTGCTTAACCAGCTCATTAACAACAGGTTCCATTCCCCCCTTTTGAGCTTGATTGGTCGCCGTGTAGTAAGTTCCGCTGCGATATAGATGCGCGTCAATCTTGTGTTCGTTACAGAAGGCTTCGATCTCGTAAATGACCTTTTCCGATTCCTTAACCAACCATTTCGCTTGTTCTTTTCCGTAGAGCTTTTTCAGCGTCGGATACTTAGTTGACTACGTCAGCATGCAACCGCCGTTCGCTCCAGAAGCACCGCTACCACATAGGCCTTTTTCAATCACCACAACATGTTTTTCGGGTTGCTGTTGTTTGATTAAAATCGCCGTCCATAAACCCGTATAGCCACCGCCAACAATGGCGATATCACAGTTGACGTCTTTTTGGAGCGACTTCGCCGAATCTAGCCCCTCATTGATGTTGCCAAACTCTTGTTCTAACGCTTGCTTGAACCAATATGAGTAGTGCTTTGTCATTTGTTGTACCTTACTTAAAACCTAAAGGCGTAAAACTAAAAAAGGAAGACCGAAGCCTTCCTTTACTGATCTCTAACTTCTAATGAGCTGCATATCTAATGGACTACGTGTCTAATAAGCCATATATCTAATAAACCATGTGTCTAATAAGCTCGGTAGATAATTAACCAAGGAGCTCATGAACTAAAAAGCTCAGCAGATTAAGATTTTGGCTCTGATTTAGCGTCAAACTTCTCAGACCATGTTTTAAGAACGTCTGCACGTTCACTGCCCATGCGAGCGAAGTCCATTTTTGCCATGTTCTTTTCTACATTAGGGAAGTTCTCTGCTTTGCCTGTCACATCTTGGTGACCAACAACTGGGTACATTTCGATGTAAAGCTCATTTGCCGCTTTAGAAATAGACCAATCGATAACACGTTGTGCTGCATCAGAAGGCTTAACAAGGCCTACCGCTTCAGATTCCCAGCCGATGCCTTCAGGCGTAATCACTGAAAGTGGAGCGCCTTGAGTTTTCAGCTTAGCGCCACGGCTCGCCATAGAAATACCGATAGCCACTTCACCCATACCGGCTTGAACACATGGCTTCGAACCTGAGTGCGTGTAGTGAGCAATATTTTGGTCTAGCTTCTGCATGTAGTTCCAACCTTGGTCTTCACCCATGTTTTGTAACCAAGCCGAAACCTGCATGTAGCCCGTACCTGAAGATGCTGGGTTTGGCATAGCAATGTGGCCCTTGTAGATAGGCTTCGTTAGGTCATCCCAAGATTTAGGTGCAGGTAAGTTAAGTTGCTTAGCGACCACTTCGTTGAAACAAACTGCATTGAAGAATGCATCATTACCGTACCAAGCTTGAGTAGACTGTGGGTCGTTAAGGTTAGCGCGTAATGCTTCTACACCTTGAGGCGTATAAGGTTTGAGGATGCCCTCTTCTTTAAGCAGTGCCATTGAAGAACCAGCAAGGCCCCACACCACTTCTGCACGCGGGTTGTTTTTTTCGGCCAATAATTTTGCCGTCATGATCCCAGTTGAATCACGTACCCACTTGATGTTGATGTCTGGGTTTTCACTTTCAAATGCGTTCTTGTATTTCGCTAAAATGTCAGTTTCAAAAGCGGTGTAAACCGTCACTTCCTGTGCTGCATAAGCATTACCAGCGAGTAGAGTTACTAACGCTGCAAGTGATCCTTTCATAAAACGGTTTTTCATCATTTTCTCCAGTCAGGCCCGATGCCAAGGTTAGAAGCTAGAAGCCCCACCAAGAGGCTTCTATGTCCATAAATTCATTTAGGTTGTTAGTACACGCCTTTGAATTGGTATGTACCAGATGACGAGTATTAACCTAATCGACTTTTATGACGGTTAAATGAACAAAAAATGGCAATTTAAAGATCGGAAAATTTCTCAACACCAGTGAAAAATTTGAATATGAAGCTTTTGTGAAAATAACGTTTGGGCTATTTACGACCGTTTAAATTGGTTGTTAAAGTAATCGCAAATACTGGTATAGTCCAAAATACAAATCACGAGAATTGAACATGAGAAACGAATACTTACTGCTGACACCGGGCCCTCTATCTACTTCTGAAACCGTTCGCCAAGCGATGCTAAAAGACTGGTGTACTTGGGATGATGAATACAACAAAGACGTTGTTGAAGTGATTCGTAGCAAGCTTGTTACTTTGGCGACTAAGCAGGCGGGATATACAAGTGTATTAATGCAAGGCAGCGGCACTGCTTCAGTTGAAGCAACAATCGGTAGCGTTATCTCTAACAGCGGTAAGCTTCTTGTGGTCGATAACGGTGCGTATGGTGCTCGTATTGCTCAAATCGCAGAATATTTAAACATTCCATGCCATGTCGTTTCCCCAGGTGAAACATCACAGCCTGACTTGAACAAAATGGAAACGGCATTGGCTATGGATTCAGATATTACTCACGTTGCGATTGTGCATTGTGAGACCACTACAGGTATGTTGAATCCAATCGAAGAGATTGCAAAATTGGCAAAACAGCACAACAAAACCGTCATTCTTGATGCGATGTCGAGTTTTGGCGGTATTCCTATGGATATTGCTGACTTAGGTATCGATTACATGATCAGCTCAGCAAACAAGTGCATTCAAGGTGTACCGGGGTTCGGCTTTGTTATTGCAAAGCAATCAGATCTCGAGAAGTGCAAAGGCCAAGCTCGCTCATTAAGCCTTGACCTGTTTGACCAGTGGCACTGCATGGAAAGCAACCATGGTAAATGGCGCTTCACCTCTCCGACTCATACAGTGCGCGCTTTCTACCAAGCTCTACTTGAATTGGAACAAGAAGGCGGCATCGAAGCTCGTCATAGTCGCTACCAAACCAACCAAACCACATTGGTTGCAGGTATGCGTTCTCTTGGTTTTGAACCACTGCTTAATGATGACCTTCATTCACCTATCATCACCTCTTTCTATTCTCCAACTCATAGCGATTACCAATTCAAGGAATTCTATGACCGTTTGAAAGAGCAAGGGTTTGTGATTTACCCGGGCAAGGTTTCAAACGCAGACTGCTTCCGAATCGGTAACATCGGTCAAGTGTATCCGTCAGACATTGAAGCTCTCATTGGCGCAGTGAAAAACGCTATGTACTGGGACATCAAATAATGACGACGACCAATCAAGAGCCGACTCTAAAGGCCACACACTTTCGAAGCGAAGGCGATGTGAACACCACGCTAGCACGCGAAAAATGGAACGAGTCGCTAAACGATGATGCGACTCAAGCGATGTTAAAACGTGACTCTGACGTATTTCTTCATCAAGCGATGTCAACGCCTTGTCTAGACACACTTGAAGCAGCTGAAGGCATCTACATTCAAGATGCGACGGGCAAGAAGTACATGGACTTTCACGGCAATAATGTTCACCAGCTAGGTTATGGTCACCCACACATCATCAATAAAGTGACTCAGCAAATGGCGTCATTGCCGTTTTCACCGCGTCGCTTTACCAATGAGACGGCCGTTCAGTGTGCTGAGAAACTCACACAGATCTGCGGTGGTGATTTGAATCGCGTGTTGTTTGCCCCCGGTGGCACATCAGTGATCGGCATGGCGCTAAAACTTGCTCGACATGTCACCAACAATTTCAAAGTAGTGTCTTTGTGGGACTCATTCCATGGCGCGTCACTCGATGCAATTTCAGTAGGTGGCGAAGCGTGTTTCCGCGAAGGCATGGGGCCATTAATGGCTGGCGTAGAGCGCATTCCACCAGCGGTCTCTTATCGTGGTGCTTTCCCGCTTAATGACTCTTTATCGCTTCGCGGGCAAAACTCCGGCGATGCGAACGAGACCACATGTGATGTGCGTTATGCGGATTACCTAGAGTACGTGATTGAAAAAGAAGGCGGTATTGGAGCCTTCATTGCAGAAGCGGTTCGTAACACAGACGTTCAAGTGCCAAGTAAGGCTTATTGGAAGCGCATTCGTGAGATCTGTGACAAACACAACGTCATATTGATCATTGACGACATCCCAAATGGCATGGGTCGTAGCGGCGAATGGTTTACACACCAAGCGTTTGATATCGAACCTGACATTCTTTGTATCGGTAAAGGTTTTGGCGGGGGCTTGGTTCCAATTGCAGCCATGGTCACTAAAGACAAATACAACACGGCAGCGCAAGTATCACTTGGTCACTACACCCACGAGAAAAGTCCTATTGGCTGCGCAGCGGCACTGGCTACGATGGAAGTGATTGAGCAAGAAAATCTACTTGAAAAAGTACAAGCGGACAGCGCATTCGTGCGTGAACAACTGCTTCAAATGAAAGAGAAATACCCAGTCATTGGTGACGTTCGCGGCATCGGTCTGCTTTGGGGAGTGGAATTGGTCACTGACCATATCACCAAAAACCGAGCGTTCGATGAAGCAGAAGCAGTACTTTACCAATGTCTGAACGATGGCCTGAGCTTTAAGGTTTCACAAGGTAACGTGATTCAATTGAGCCCACCATTGATCATCAGCCGTAGCGAGCTAGAAGTCGCTCTGTCTGTATTCGAAAAAGCGATAGCCAAAGTCTGCAAAGATTTTGAATACCTTTAATTCTCGAAATCAACATTTAAACCAATAACCTTAAACAACCATTTGTTTCCCAGAACTTTGAACTGGGAGTGACACAAAAATAGGACACTATTATGAACACGACATCACCTATCCAAGCGGTTATCTTTGACTGGGCCGGCACTATCGTTGATTTTGGGTCGTTTGCTCCAACTAGCATCTTCGTTGAAGCATTCAAACAAGGTTTCGACTTTGACATCGACTTAGCTGAAGCGCGTGAACCTATGGGGATCGGCAAATGGGACCACATCCAAGCAGTGGGTCGAATTCCAGCTGTTGACGCTCGTTGGAAGGCTCAGTTCGGACGCTCCATGACAAGTGAAGACGTTGACGCGATCTACGCGGCATTCATGCCTCTTCAAAAAGCGAAAGTAGCCGATCACGCAGCACCTATTTTGAATGCGATAGAAGTGGTCAATAACCTAAAAGAGAAGAACGTGAAGATCGGGTCTTGTTCAGGTTACCCACGTGAAGTGATGGATGTTTTAATTCCTGCTGCTGCAGATTACGGTTACCGACCAGATAACGTGGTAGCGACCGATGACTTACCTCAAGGTGGTCGCCCTGCTCCATTTATGGCACTGAAAAACGTAATCGATCTAGGTGTAACTAGCGTTGCTGCGTGTGTAAAAGTAGACGACGCAGCACCGGGGATCGATGAGGGTCACAACGCAGGCATGTGGACAGTTGGACTTGTATTATCGGGGAACGAAGCAGGCTTAACGTATCAAGAATATTTAGATGCAGACGAGACAACACTTGCAGCTGCACGTGAAAAAGCAAGCGTTAAGCTAAACAAATCAAACCCACACTACCTAATCGATACCATTGCAGACCTACCAGGTGTCATTGCAGATATTGAAAAACGTTTGTTAGCTGGTGAGCGCCCATAACGGTAATCACCTAGATTACCCAACCAAACATTCCGTACACATGAAAATGAAACCTCGTATCGCCTAAAAATGATACGAGGTTTCTTCGTTTCCAACATTTGAGACAGCAATTAATTGACAAAAACCTCTGTAAATAGCACCTTAAATATATAATTTTTAACAATTTCATTGACCATAATAAGCAACTATACTAACAATGTAATAACAGTTCCAAGATAGGTTCGACCTGAATCTACGCCTTGAACGATCTACTGTTGCAGTGTCCCAATCAGTAAGTCGTCGCTTTAAAGGCTCATTCAGATAACAATAAGAGTTAATCCAAGGATAAGATTATGAAAAAATTGTCAAAAATCATGTGTGCTGTGATAGCTGCTTCAGGTTTCGCTGCTGCTCCATCAATTGCCGCAACGACATACGTAGGCGCAAAAGTTGGCATGGGTTGGCTAGATAGCGCTTGTGTCGACAACATTGATTGTGAAGATGATTCAGTGGCGGGCGGTATTTACGGTGGTTACAACTTTACCGATAACATTGCTCTAGAATTGAATGCAGATTACTTAGGTGATTATGACACCAGCTTTAACAACAACGGAGCGACTCAAAGATACAGCGATTCTATCGTAGCCATTTCTTTAAGCCCAATGTATCGACTAGCGATTAAACAAGAGTTTGATATCTTCTTTAAAGCAGGTCCTGCTTACATCATGCACGATGACGAAGACGACGTTGTTTTAGCCTTAGGTATCGGTGCCGAGAAACAGCTTTCAGACGATTGGGCGCTGAGAGTGGAATACCAATACTTCGATGATTTTGACGATAAGATCATCCAAGACCTAAACTCCAACCTTGTCACAGTAGGTCTTAGCTACAATTTCGGCACGGGTAATACAACCGCATCAGCGGCTGCAGCTTCTGCGGCGGCTGTAACTCAAGCACCTTCTGAACCAATCACAGAGCCAGAAGCTGTGGTCGTTGAAGAGGAAGTGGAGGTAGTGGTTACCAAAGCGCAAACTGAGAGTTTCTCTCAAGGTACATTTGCGACTAACAGCACAGAACTTTCAGACGAAGGTAAAGCCGCTATACAGCCAATTGTGGAAGTCTTACAAACATACCCTCAGTCTACCGTTAACATTGTTGGTCACACAGATTCAACAGGTGCAGCTGAGTACAACATGATGATCTCTAAGAAACGTGCGGCAGCAGTAGCAGCATACATCGAAGAGCAAGGTATTGAAGCTGATCGCATTACCGCTTCTGGTGAAGGGGAAGAAAACCCAATCGCATCAAACGATACGGCTGAAGGTCGTGCTCAAAACCGTCGTGTGGAAGCAACAATCCCAAGCTTCGAGTACCAAGAAGATGTTCAAGTTGAAGAAGTTATCATTGAAACAGTGGAATAATCGTATTCTAACGTAATAACGACTTCCTTAATAACAAGGGAGGAGCACTGCTAAGTGCTCCTCCCTTTCTTTATCTATGTTTGCTCATAAGCCGAAAAGTAACGACTCAAAGCCAAGCTATACAGCCAGAAGACTAGACGATTTCCCAACTATGAGTCATCTCTACGCCAGCACCCAACATTAGACATACAGAACAGTACTTTTCTAATGAATCAGCGCATACTTTTGCAACCAACTTAGGATCAAGATTGTCACCTGAAACTTCAAAGTGAATGTTAATCGCAGTAAAGATTTTTGGCGCGGTTTCACGACGTGTAGTTTCAAGTTTCGCGTTACAGCCTGTAATGCTTTGACCAGCAGATTTCAATCCATCTACCACATCAACAGAGCTACAACCACCAGCGGCCATAAGAACCATTTCCATCGGGCTTGGCGCCGTTGCACCACCGCTACCATCCATGACAATAGAGTGGCCTGATTGAGATTGACCCAAGAATTTAAAACCTTCGACCCATTTAACTTCTGCTTGCATGCTGTTCCTTAGATGTACGAAAACGTCATCATTATCTATTATTTTACATCAATGCCTACACCCTACTACTGGCGGCATTTATGAGCAAGATTTTCTATTTTAGATATTTTTTTCATGAATAGTGTAATTTTTTCCATCTAAAACCTGTCTCTATTCGTACATTCAAAATCGAATGAGAAAAACGTCAAGATGAGGTATCTATGAATAAATTATCTAAAATATTGGTATCACTCGTGGTTACACTACCACTGATTTCGCTGTTTGTAAGCCAGACTGGCACTGCCAATACAATGGATAAAACGGCTAGTTCAGGTAAAACTGAAATCGCGACACTGGCTGGTGGTTGTTTTTGGTGTACAGAATCCGATCTAGAAAAACTGACAGGCGTGACCGACGTTATCTCTGGATACTCTGGTGGTGAACTGGAAAACCCAACCTACAAACAGGTCTCTTCGGGTAAGTCAGGTCACATCGAAGTGATCAACGTGACCTATAACCCTGATGTGGTTAGCTACGAACAGGTTCTTGACCAATTCTTCCGACACATCGACCCAACCGATGACAAAGGTTCTTTTGTAGACCGAGGCCGTCATTATCGACCGGCTATTTTCTATCATAACCAAGCACAAAAAGATGTTGCTCAGAACTTCATGATGGAGATCGACAAAGCTAATATCTTTGGTGCACCACTAAAAACAGAACTGATAAAATTTGAGAAGTTCTGGCCAGCAGAAGATTACCACCAAGATTATTACAAGAAGAGTAAGGTTCGTTATAACTACTACCGCTATGCTTCTGGCCGCGATCAGTACCTAGATAAGATCTTCGGTGATGATAGAAAGGACAACCCTAAAACACTACGTCAGATCATCGACAGTAAGAATGCGACAGCGAATGCTAAAACATACGTAAAACCGTCTGATGCAGAGATCAAAGCGAAGCTTACAGCACTTCAATACGATGTAACGCAAGAAGACGCTACTGAGCGCCCATTTGACAACAAATACTGGGATAACAAGCAAGAAGGTATTTACGTTGATATCGTAACTGGGGAGCCATTGTTCTCTTCAAAAGACAAATACAAGTCAGGCACAGGCTGGCCGAGCTTTACACAGCCAATCAGCGAGGCTTATGTCGTCACAACTACTGACTACAAACTGCTTTACCCAAGAACAGAGGTTCGCAGTAAGTTTGGCGATTCCCACCTAGGGCATGTATTCAAAGATGGTCCAAAACCAACAGGCTTACGTTACTGCATGAACTCAGCCGCAATGCGCTTTATCCCAGCGGATAAATTAGCAGAAGAAGGCTATGAGGAATACGTTGAGATGTTTGAGGGCTAAGCATTCAGCATTTAACGAACAGCCTATAACAACAAAGCCAGCATATCGCTGGCTTTGTTTTTATTTACAGAGCTTTATTTATCAGCCCGTGAACCTAATTAACCAGTCAACACCGTGTCTTCTGGATATTTCAACAAGGAAGGTTCTGGGCGAGCTAGCATATAAGCCAAGGTCAGGGGGCCGATACGTCCAATCACCATAACAACAATCATGATGTATTTACCTGGCTCAGTCAGGTTCGCGGTTAAGCCAGCGGTTAAGCCAACCGTTGCAAAGGCTGAAATCACCTCAAACATGACTCGATCAAACGCTGCCTTTTCAGTAAGCATTAACAAAAACATCGCGGTGGTTAATAACGCCCCACTTACCACAATAATGGCCAATGACTTTGTTACCGCTTGCCAAGTCACAGTGCGCTTAAACATCACCACGTGCTTTTTCTGACGGAGGAAGGTCCACGTTGCGACAAAGGCTACTGCAAAGGTCGAAACCTTAATACCACCACCTGTTGAGGTAGAACCTGCACCAATCAACATCAGTACAATCATTACCAGCAACGCAGGCTGTGTGTACTGAGACAAATCCACACTAT
Organism: Vibrio sp. 10N.261.55.F4; assembly: GCF_041470465.1. NCBI lineage: Bacteria > Pseudomonadati > Pseudomonadota > Gammaproteobacteria > Vibrionales > Vibrionaceae > Vibrio > Vibrio sp. 10N.261.55.F4. Next base: position 104,475 of record NZ_JBFRMM010000021.1, read on the forward strand.
TAAAGCCAGCAGTACGAGCACTTGCCGACTGAAAAAATGCGGCTAGCCACTGTCCTTGAGTCGATAACCCTTCCATGGTTGCTGAGTTATTTCTTTCTAGCAGCCAGAACAATACCGTACCTACCAACAATAGAGTCGGAGTGGCGGTTAGCATAATCTTGGTGTGTAAATGAAGATGTCGAAAACCTTTACGCCAGTTACTCGATAGGTCGCCGACGACTGTGAAGCCTAGCCCACCGAAAATAAACAAGCCAGCTAAGGTGAAGATCACCAGCGGATCATCAACAAAACTCATCATACTGTCTGAAAACAGTGCAAAACCTGCGTTATTGAATGCAGATATCGCATGAAATAGAGCATAAAAACTGCCCGTTGACCATCCCATCTCAGGTACCCAGCGGAAGCAGAGCAATACAAAACCGATAAATTCAGCCACTAATGCAAAGATGATGATCTTCTTAACCAATTTACGAAGGTTAATCTTACGATCTTGGCCAAGCGCTTCTTTCGCGAGTGCTTGTTGTTTAAGGCTTAACCTAACACCGAACATGTAAAGCAGTACCGCAGATAGAGTCATCTGCCCTAACCCGCCGACTTGCATCAAGAACATCAGTAAGATTTTACCCGCCAAGGTGAAATGCTCACCGGTATCGACAACACCTAATCCTGTCACACTGATCGCCGAGGTTGCTGTAAACAGTGCATCCGTAAAACTTAGGCCTGTCACAGAGAATACAGGCATCGTCAACAATATTGCAGAGGGGATAAGTACGCCTAAGAAGCTCGTAAGGATAATCTTAGGTTCAGAGCCTTTACGTGGCTTTTTATCACTCTTAAGCGTGTAGAAAGTACCTTTTCGTTTTAACGAATTCATACTGTTACCTTATTGCCAATTACCAATTGCGTAGCTTTCTAGATAAGGTCTCTTTCGGCCCAGCGATGATCACCACATCCCCAATTTCTAAACTCACATCCAATTCTGGTGCTTTAGTGAGGTTCGGCCCTCGCTTGAAGCCAAGTACCTCAACACCATTTTCTTTACACAGCTTAAGATCGCCAAGTTTCTTACCCAACAGTTTAGAACCAATAACAATCTCCGTCATCGCTAAGCCACTGCCAAGGTCGATAAATTCGAGAACGCGTCTATCCAACATTTTACGCGCAACACGAATGCCCATATCTCGTTCAGGCATGATGATATGGTCAGCACCAATCTTAGAGAGAATCTTGCCGTGAAACTTATCGTTCGCCTTAACCCAGACTGCTTTTGCTCCAGATTCTTTCACCACCAAAGTCGTTAGAATGCTTGAGTTAACGTCAGAGCCTATCGACACCATCACCATATCGTAATCATCGAGTCTTAACTCTTTCACCGTCTCTTCGCTCGTGCAGTTCGCAACAATCGCTTGTGAAACAAAAGCCGCTGCTTCTTTCACTCGCTCTTCATCAATATCGACGGCCAGTACCTGTGCCCCTGAACTTTGTAGCTCTTTGCAAACAGACAGACCAAATCGCCCTAAACCGATAACTGCATATTGTTTGTCGCTCATTTGAAATCCTGTTTAGAAATTTTAATTACACGGGATAGCCAAACCTACATTAGTTTCTATCTCAAAAAAAGTTAGTTCTGCAAGAATAAGGTTATACTATTGTCATAATCGCTTGATTTATAAAGGTAGAGAACAACTCGAGTTTCTGCTAATTTCCAATTCATAATTTCTGCGGCAGCACACACAATGAATGAATTCATAACCCAAGTACAAACCTACATCAACCAGAGCCATAGTGATTGGGCAAACAGCGTCCTATGCATCACTATTGCGAGTTTTCTCGCTTGGGTAGCTTGGCGAATTATCCATAATCGCTTGGAAGTTCTGGTACAGAGAACCCACTTTCACTGGGATGACCTACTACTAGAGGCACTGAAAACCCCTGTCAGTACGTTACTTTGGTGTTGGCCAGCGACCGTATCTATCGGGTTGATTCTTCAAGATCAGTTTGGCAATGAAATCAACTGGTTAAAAACTCTCAAGCACATATTGATCATATGTACCTTCGTTTGGTTCACCTTACGAATGATCACCAATGCTGAAGCATACGTCTTAGAGCAAAAAAACAGGGATGAGACAACTGTACAGGCGATTGCAAAAGTAGCTCGTCTGTTCTTTATGGTCATGGGCGGCCTGACAATCATGCAAGCGTTTGGACTCAGCCTATCAGGCTTACTCACCTTTGGTGGTGTTGGTGGCTTGATCGTCGGTTTAGCGGCTAAGGACTTACTGTCGAATTTCTTCGGTGGCATGATGATTTACTTCGACCGCCCTTTTAAAGTCGGTGATTGGATACGTTCTCCCGATCGTCAAATCGAAGGCACTGTCGAACGCATTGGTTGGCGCATGACGATCATCCGCACTTTTGATAAGCGTCCTTTGTACGTGCCAAATTCGGTGTTCAGTAGTATTGTGGTAGAGAATCCATCGAGAATGTTGAATCGTAGAATCAATGAAACCTTTGGTCTTCGTTATCAAGATGCAGACAAATTGGCGCTCATTGTTGATGATGTAAGAACCATGCTCGAGACCCACCCAGATATTGATGCCAAACAGACGTTGATCGTTAACTTTGACAAATTTGGGCCATCAACGCTCAACTTCTTTATCTATACCTTCACAAAAACAGTCAACTGGATCAGGTACCACAAAGTGAAGCAAGACGTTCTGTTACAGGTTCTGGCGATTATTCATAAACACAATGCAGACATCGCGTTCCCAACACAGACACTCAAGATTGACCCTCAAGACTTTTCTAATGTTCAAGATCATAACAGCGTTCAAAGCCTAGGTGATAATCAGAATATTAGCAATCCCAAAGACATGTTGAACTCCCCTACGGAAGATCATCGATAGTCATATCCTTCTTGGTTATCGATAAGTAATAAGCGTGAAGCGTGGTAATATGATGGCAGTATTCTAATGCACCTAATTACCACGCTATGATTTTACCTGTCATTCTAGCCGGCGGCTCCGGAAGTCGTCTCTGGCCACTGTCTCGCGAGCTTTACCCTAAGCAATTTCTCAATATTGCCGGCGACCAGTCAATGCTTCAGCACACACTTCAACGCCTGCAAGGCCTTGAAGAGCACTTGATGGATAGTAAATGCGATGCCCCATTCATTATCTGTAATGAAGAGCATCGCTTTATTGCCGCTGAACAAGCTCGATCAGCTAACATTCAACATAGTGGTATTCTGCTAGAGCCAGTCGGTAGAAATACAGCCCCAGCCATTGCGCTTGCCGCCCTAAAGGCTTTAAGTAAACCACCGCTTAATGAACAAAGCGCATCCGACCCTATCTTGTTAGTGCTGGCTGCTGATCATCACATCGCGAAAACCTCTGAATTCCAACAAGCGATTAGTCGTGGTGTTGATTATGCAAAACAAGGCAAGCTGGTGACATTCGGTATAACACCTAGCTCCCCAGAGACTGGCTATGGCTATATCAAGCAGGGAGAGCCTCTTTCCTCCAGTGCTCAAACTGATACTAATGGAACAGAGCAGCCAATCAATCACGCCTTCGCCATAGAATGCTTTGTAGAAAAGCCAGACACAGCAACAGCAGAAGAGTACATCCGCTCAGAACAATACTTATGGAACAGTGGCATGTTCATGTTTAAGGCATCACGCTATGTTAAAGAACTCGCCGAACACCACCCTGAGATAGTAGCGGCTTGTAAACTCGCTCTTGCAACGCAAAATACCGACCTCGACTTTATCCGTATAGACGCTGAAGCATTCAAAAGCAGTCCAAGTGATTCAATCGATTACGCCGTGATGGAAAAGACCTCGCACGCCGCGGTGATCCCGATGGATGTCGGTTGGAACGATATTGGCTCATGGTCCGCGATCTGGGATGTAAGCGAAAAAGATCAGCACAATAACGTCATTGAAGGTGATGTGTTAACCGTCGACTCTCAACACAACTACATCCATGCTGAAAATAAGCTGGTTGCGACGGTAGGTGTCGACAACCTGATTATTGTCGAAACCAAAGACGCTATATTGGTTGCAAATAAAGACAGGGTTCAGGGTGTTAAATCGATTGTCAGTCAACTAAATCAAGCGGGTCGCACAGAACATGTGCATCATCGTGAGGTGTTTAGACCTTGGGGTAAATACGATGTTATCGACCTAGGCAAGCGCGACAAAGTTAAACGTATCACCGTTAAACCCGGTCACAAGTTGTCGTTACAAATGCACCACCATAGAGCGGAACATTGGGTAGTCGTGGCGGGTACTGCGAAAGTGACCAACAATGAGAAAACCTATCTGGTTGAAGAAGATCAATCCACTTACATCCCTTTAGGTCATATTCACAGCCTAGAGAACCCAGGGGATCTCCCACTCGAGATGATTGAAGTACAAACAGGCAGTCATTTAAGTGAAGGCGACATCATTCGATATCAAGACAGTTATGGGCGAGACGTGCGCAAGCAACAAGTCCACTCATCAAAGCACAACCAAACGAAATAAAGCAGCGACAAATCGATGAAACCAACATTAGACCTAAACTGCTTTAAGAACAACGATATCCGCGGCGTCATTGGTAAACAAATCAATGAGCCACTCGCCTACCTGCTCGGTAAGGCATTTGGCGAATACGTCCTATCCGCTAAGCCTGAAACCTCACTCGATGGTTTGGCGCAGGTAGTGATTGGTCGTGATAACCGCAAAACCTCCCTGTCATTACAAGAAGCCATGACCAAAGGCTTAATCGAGTCAGGGATTACCGTCATTGATCTAGGTATGACTGGCACTGAAGAGGTCTACTTTGCGACTCGTTACCTAAAAGCGATTGGCGGAATACAAATCACAGCCAGCCACAACCCAATCAATTACAACGGCATGAAAATGGTCGGTGTAGACGCTAGCCCTATCAGTAAAAACAGTGGTTTAGATGAAATCAAACGACGCATTGAAGAACTTAATCAAGAGCTGAACTGCAATTTACCGTTCGTTCATGCACAACCAAGTAACTCTAGTAGATCGTACAGTATTCTTGCTCCGTACGTCGAGCACCTACTCTCGTACATAACCCCATCAAAGCTGTCACCGATGAAGATTGTGGTTAATGCTGGGAACGGTGTTGCAGGACATATCATTGATGCTTTAGATAATAAATTTAACGAACTCGGTGTCCCTATCACCTTCATCAAAGTTCATCATAACCCTGATGGAAACTTCCCAAATGGTATTCCAAACCCTTTGATTAGAGAGAACCAAGCAGCCACTCGAGATGCCGTTTTAGAGCATTCTGCCAACCTTGGAATTGCTTGGGATGGAGACTTCGACCGATGCTTTTTCTTTGATGAGCAAGGCGATTACATCGAGGGTTATTACATTGTAGGGTTGCTTGCTGAAGCATTCTTGGTCAAACAGCCTAACACGACTGTATTGCACGATATGCGCATGACCTGGAACACAATTGAAATCGCAAAAACGCATGGTGGAAAAGCGATTGGAATTAAAGCAGGACACGCACTGATCAAAGAGAAGATGCGTGAAACGAATGCCGTCTATGGGGGCGAAATGAGCGCACACCATTATTTTCGTGATTTTGGATATTGCGATTCAGGCATGATTCCTTGGCTATTGGCTATCGAGCTGATGTCGAAAACTCAACAATCTATTCACCAATTAACGAGTACTAGTATAGATAGATTCCCCTCTTCCGGGGAGATCAATCGAAGAGTCTCAGACCCAGAGCAGGTCATGGCTTGCGTGTTATCGCACTACCAAGATAATGCCGTTGAGATCGATCACACAGACGGAATCAGCATGAATATGGGCTCATGGCGCTTCAACTTAAGAAAGTCCAATACCGAGCCATTAATACGCCTTAACGTTGAAACCAAACAAGATAAAGCTTTACTGTCACTTAAAGTCGACGAGTTACTGTCTTTTCTCATTTAAGAATACAGACACTTCCAGTTTTCAACTAAGATCCACAAAAAAGCCCTTATTAGCTGTTGCTAACTAAGGGCTTTGAATTTTCAGTAGCTTAATCGCTGACTGTAATTAGTCTATTTGTTACGACGAGCTTCAACAGCGTCTGCCAACTGGCGAAGTACTGTTTCAGTGTCTTCCCAACCAATACACGCATCAGTAACAGATTGGCCGTACGTTGCAGCTTTGCCCTCAACCAGGTCTTGGCGACCTTCAACAAGATGAGATTCAATCATCACACCAAAGATAGCTTTGTCGCCACCAGAAATTTGTGCGCTTACGTCATCAGATACGTTCATTTGACGCTTAAACTGCTTAGAGCTGTTTGCGTGGCTGAAATCGATCATCACTTTTTGTGGAAGACCAGAAGCTGCTAGCTCTTCTTTAATCTTACCAACGTGTTCTGCGCTGTAATTTGGCTCTTTGCCACCACGTAGGATGATATGACAATCAGGGTTACCTGCTGTTTCAACGATAGCTGAGTGACCGTACTTAGTTACTGATAAGAAGTGGTGAGAAGCGCTAGCAGAGCGAATAGCATCTGTTGCAATCTTGATGTTGCCATCAGTACCATTCTTAAATCCAACTGGGCAAGATAGGCCAGAAGCCAGTTCGCGGTGAACTTGAGATTCTGTAGTACGTGCGCCGATTGCACCCCAGCTGATTAGGTCAGCAACGTATTGAGGCGTGATCATGTCTAGGAATTCGCTTGCCGTTGGCATGCCCATGTCAGTTAGGTCCAGCAGTAGCTTACGTCCTAGACGAAGGCCATCATTTAGCTTGAACGTATCGTTCATGTACGGGTCATTTATTAGACCTTTCCAACCAACAGTTGTACGTGGTTTTTCAAAGTAAACACGCATTACGATTTCAAGGTTATCACCAAGTTCGTCGCGCAACACTTTCAAACGTTTACCGTACTCAAGAGCAGCTTCTGTGTCATGAATAGAACATGGGCCGACAATAACAAGCAAGCGATCATCGCTCTCTTCTAAAATATTGTGGATCGCTTTGCGGCTTTCAAAGGTTGTAGAAGAAGCAACTTCTGTCGCTGGAAACTTTTCTAAAACAGCAACAGGGGGTAATAACTCTTTTACTTTGTTAATTCTTACATCATCAGTCTGGAACATTGCTTACTTCTTCCTTTTTTCTATCCTTGAGCTGAATGTACGTTGTCTCACGTCACTTTCTATCAGCACTAATCTTCTTGTTCCCTGTAACTTAACTAGTAAAAACTCTAGTTTCAATCACTAATTAAAAATAAACGCAATTTTTTTTGTGTTTTATATTTAAAACACCCTGTATACCATTATTTACACGCTATCGATTGCGTATTTTATAGCAAGGTAAGAAGAGCCATTCTTCAAGCTACATCATGCATGTAAAATTGTGTCGAACTCAAAAACAAAAAAGCTCACGTGATCAGCGTGAGCTTTTATTTAATTACATTCTTTTCAATGGCTTGACGACACTATCAAGCCCTTCAATTTTCAGAGCAAGGCACAGTTTCAATAAATCGCCGAGTTCGCCAGACGGGAATCCCTTTTTATCAAACCACAGCAAATATTCTTCAGGTAAGTCAATCAGTGTACGACCCGCGTACTTTCCAAATGGCATCTGCATTCGAGCCAACTTAATCAGGTTCTCTTTCTCTAGCATTATTCGGTCTTTACTATGCGTCATCTATGTTGTGTAGAGTATCACCTAAACGTTCAACCCAATAGTTGATCGCGTCTTTGGCATCATCCAGCGAATCAATCATGGTTGAAAAATCTTTGTTACCCGCTTCACGGTCGATCACCACAGAATCATAGTCGTCTAACTTGGAGCTCAATCGCTGCGCATCACGTAGCCCAATCCTTGCCCAAACTAGGTCAACGCCTCCATCAGGGACTGGCTGAAAATCTTTATAACTGGTGAATTTAGTTGCGGTTTTAATTGGGCCGCCTGCACAACCAAACAAGAAGATGCTGGTTGCAACAAGCAAAAAGACTTTTAAAGGGTTCATAACGCACTTAGTCAAAATTAAGGAATCTAATTAAGTATGACATACCCTATGTGAAAAGGTTGTAGAAAAAGGGGGTTAAAAATCAGAGCTAACTCTAAAATTAATCATGTTGAACAGTGTGTGCGTACTCTACAATTACCTGATTTCCTTCAATATAAGCATTTTGGATCTCACCATCAACACTCATTCTACTTTTCAGGTAGACCACTTTAGGCCCCGATTCATTGACCTCTTTTAGCGAGGGGAATACATTCCTTGGTTCCAAATGAAGTAAACGACAAAAATGACTAATGAAAGACATGGTTAATGGCGTCTCCCCTCTTAGCACTCTTGAGAAATCAAGCTGGTTCATGCCTAGCTTTTTTGAAAACTCCATCTGCGTAATTCGCATTCTCGATTTTTGTGACATCCACGTTTGATACAACGCGTCTCTGTCTAGTTCTGTGAATTCCATACTGGCTCCTTTATATAATTCATACCAATCAATTGTCCGGTTTTTCATACATGGCGTGTCAGGGTTCGGTTAGTGGAAACCAAAGGTTTGGTTTTGATATGTGCACAATTGTTGTACAGAGCGAAGCGAAACAACCCAAAGTCATTCACTAAAACGATTAGATCAAATGCTTTCTTTATTTATATCAATAATTTATACGTTAACGAACTAAACATATAGCAAGTTAATTTGTATCAAGAATTAAAAGTTCGAGATTGGCATTCCACATTTCAATCGATTGATTCGCATTTATAAAACTGGTTGGCTACATTTCGATTGCTCAAACGCACTTCTGGCAAACTATTTGAAAGAATAGGACGCAAAGCCACCGGTCTGTCGACAAATATTCTGTCTATGATAGCGGGGCCGCCACTTAATAGAATTTAAGTGTAAATGCATGCCGGGGTGTTCTCTTTTTTGTCGGCCAAATACAGTAAGGACAAATAATGAAACAACTCCAAAAAAAATCACTCATCGCGCTATCGCTTCTTAGCGTAAGCGGTGCAAGCTTCGGTCACGGTTATGTCTCGGCATACAACAATGGCGTAGCTGAGAGCCGTGTTGCCCTATGTAAGTTCCCTGCGAGTGATACGCAAGAGAAAAACACCAACTGTGGTGGTATCCAATACGAACCACAAAGTGTAGAAGGCCCTGAAGGCTTCCCAGAAGTTGGCCCTGCTGATGGGAAAATCGCCAGTGCGCAATCTTCTTTAGCAGCAGCACTAGACGAACAAAAGGCAGACCGCTGGGTTAAACGCCCTATCAAGTCTGGTTCTCAATACTTCGAGTGGACATTCACAGCTAACCACAAGACTCGCGATTGGAAATATTACATTACTCAACCCGACTGGAATCCAAACCAGCCGTTGGCTCGCAGCTCTTTTGACTTAACGCCATTCTGTGTTGTTGAAGGCAATATGGAACAGCCACCGATGCAAGTCAGTCACTTGTGTAATGTCCCAGAGCGTGAAGGTTATCAAGTGATCCTTGCCGTATGGGATGTAGGTGACACTGCAGCGGCTTTCTACAACGTTATCGACGTGAAATTTGATGGTGACGGCCCTATCATTCCTGATTGGGATCAAGGTGGTCAAATCAACCCGACACAAGACCTGAATGTTGGTGACGCTGTTTATACGCGTGTATTCGACCAGTCTGGTGAGAACGCTTCATACAGCACTGAGCTTGTGATTGAAACTTCTGAACAAGGCAAAGCCAATAACTGGTCTTACGCGCTTGCTTCTAAGATCAACCAAGAGCAGACGCAAATCAAAGCAGGTCAATTGAATGACCAAGGCGATTTCGCACCCGTTTACGGCACGAATCCTGTTTATCTAAAAGCAGGCTCTGGCTTTAACAGTGTCGAAATCGGCTACAAGATTGATACTCCAGAACCCGAGCATGATCTTGAAGTCTCGGGCTTAGAATCAGAGTACATTATCGATGAGAGCCAACCTACTCAGCTTGATCTTACGTTAACGGCAACAGGCGATATCCAAGCTGAGCTTACCGTGTACAACCATCACCGTGAAGCACTTGCATCTCAGAAATCGGATCTAACAGACGGACAAGTTGAAGATATTCAACTGACTCTTTCTAAGTCTGAAGCTGGTCACCACATGCTTGTGGTTGTGACGAAAGATGACCAAGGTAACTTAGTTGATCAGAACACGCTTGATTTCCACCTAATGGACGAGCAAACACCGCCACCAGCAGGCGACTACGACTTCGTGTTCCCAGAAAGCATTGAGTCTTACACAGCAGGAACAAAGGTTCTAAGCAGCGATGGTGGCGTTTATCAGTGTAAAGAGTTCCCATACTCTGGCTACTGTGTTCAATGGGCTCCAACAGCAACTCAGTACGAACCAGGTGTCGGTTCACACTGGCAAAGTGCTTGGAACAAAGTGGACTAAGTACTCGCTAGATACTTACTTTGTATTAGGTGAGTTTTAGTGATCAACCAAACAAAAACGGATGCCCAGAGCATCCGTTTTCTTATTCTGTAACAGCTGAAGCATCAGTTATCAAAGTAGATAGTGGTCCGCCAACAGAGCGACAAACAAGATCATGAGATGATAGATGGAGAACTTAAAGGTCTTCATCGCCATATTAGGTTCATCACGATATTTAAGTATCCAAGCGTGATAAACAAACCCGCCGTTGAGCACCAATGAAGCGCTTAGATATATCCAACTACTCATGCCGACCAACACTGGCAATATACATACGATGCTTAGCAGCAAGGTATAGAGCAGAATCGATGTTTTGGTGTAAGCAATACCATGGGTCACAGGCAGCATGGGGATATTCACTTTGGCATACTCATCACGACGATGAATTGCCAACGCCCAGAAGTGCGGAGGTGTCCAAATAAAGATGATCATCACCAACAACCAAGCATTTGAATGAAGCTCGTTGGTGACTGCCGTCCAGCCCAGTAGAGGTGGCATTGCGCCTGCAATCCCTGCGATCACAATGTTTTGTGGCGTCGCTCGTTTTAAGTACATGGTATAAATCACCGCGTAACCCAACAAGCTTGCAAAGGTTAACCAAGCCGTGAGTTGATTGACCCACACCATTAACGTGGCAAACCCAAGTAAGCCGATACCTGCTGCAAAGCTAAACACACGCACACTACTCAGCTCACCGGATGGTAAAGGGCGTCGATTTGTTCGAGTCATCTGGCCGTCGATCTTTTTATCGATCAAATGGTTAAACGCAGCCGCTGAACCTGCCATTAACCCTATCCCAATCATTCCGAACAGAGTTTGTTGCAAAGGCAATCCATTCGGCACGGCCAAACACATCCCAACCAATGCTGTCAGCAACATCAAAGCCACCACTTTAGGCTTAGTCAGCGTTAAATAAACTTTCCAAGTGGCTTTGTTTTTTTCAGCCTTTTCGTTACTTAAAGTTATGTCATTATTGGCTGTTATCTTATGAGTTAAGGCTGCGTCTTGAGCCACCACTTCATACTGTGTTGACGTTCTACTGACCATGATTACCTCCTTGTAATACACTGTTCTTCACCAAGCTCTCACTCGGTTTGCGTTGCCACACCACAAAATTGGTTACAACCATGCTGATGAGCAACATTGCTGCGACTAGGTTATGCAAAACCGCAACTGAGATTGGCAGGTGAAACCATACATTACTGATCCCAAGGCTGATTTGAGTAAACAACACTATTGCGACAATCATGCTCAGCTTTTGGTGAGGCACTTGGCCAAACTTCCATAACTGGTACACGACCATCAGCACCGTTAATGTCGCCACAATAGCCCCGAGCCTGTGCATGACATGTATGGTAAGCCTCGCGGGATACTCCAACACACCAAACTCATAGTTATCGTGTCCGTGTTGAGCAAAATCGAACGCATTTTTGAAATCGAGGTAGCTCATCCAGTTACCTTCACAAATAGGCAATTGGGTACACACCAAAGCGGCATAGTTTGACGATGTCCAACCACCAAGCAGTATCTGCCCAACCACAATGAGTAACCCAAACAACGCCCAAAATTTAAGTGTTGGAGAATAAGAAGCCTCGCCAAAACGGCTTTGGAATTGAGACAAACGGCAGTAGAGCAGACACAACAGTGACAGCAACGTGAACCCCCCCATCAAATGCGCCATAACCACAACGGGCATCAACTTAAGAGTCACCGTCCACATTCCAAGCAAAGCCTGAAAAATCACAGTGGCAGAGATAAGTAATGGAAGACCAACTGGTGTGATGTTCTTTTTAATACACCAAGCTACAACGACAAAGATAAGCAACCCTAATGTTCCTGCAAAGTAGCGATGGATCATCTCTATCCACGCTTTGTCTGCTTCAAGAGCTCGCTCTGGAAATTGCAGATTGGCTTGACTCACCGCTTGGGCATCAGACGGAACGGTGATCTTACCGTAACAACCCGGCCAGTCAGGACAGCCAAGGCCAGCATCAGACAGGCGTGTATAAGCTCCGAGAACAATCACGGTAAGGGTTAACAAGATAGTTAATCTCATCACAAGCATCAGTAAATCAGGGGCTTTATTCTGCATCACTTATCTCCCTATACTTATTCCCTTTCGCTGCTTAAGCTCAAGCATTTGCGCCATCAACTACCCAACTCGTGACAGCTTAAGTAGCTTTCTTAAATCATGAATCATACCTTTGGATTGCCCGACTAACTGCGACGGTTCCGACACGCTTTTGTACTCCATAACCAACTGTCCTAGCGGGTCAATAATGACAATGGAAGCCGGCGAAAACTCGGTGCTTAACTGATCACCACCAGCTAACAAAGATAAATCAGGCTTGTTGAGCGAACCCGACAACGAGTTACCTTCTGAGACGAAAACAACGGCGGTCACTCGCTCTTTGTTTTTCCCTAACGCTAAGTAGCTTTGATTCAAATAATGAAGCTGTTGTTCACACAAGCTTTCGCACTCCATCGGTGCGATATACCCCACAACCCAACCCTCTCCTGCCATGGGTACCGTTACGCCAAAATCCGCTAGTGTAATTCTTGGTTCTACCAATTCGCCTGAGTTAGTGACACCTGATGTATACCAATTCTGATCCAACACTGTTTTGGCGATAATCGCAGGCAAAGCGAAAATTAAAACGAGTCCGATTAATACCAAGCGTCCTTTAGTACGACGGCTTCTGAGCTCAGCCATGTTTGCCTCGGTAATTTCCCTGTTCACTTGTGCTTGAGATTTATCCATCCTTATTCCTCGTGATAGGTGTTGCTTTTAGGTACCGATAGCCAATCAACAACATCAAAAACAAAAGTACCGCAGCCATAACAAACCATTGAAATGAGTAACCAAAATGCTTCTCAGACCTCATCGCCGTTGGACGCCATAACATTTCATAGGGCCATGAATCTAAACTCTGAGGTTGGAAGACAAAGGGCAGCACTTCTTGTCCTGTATACTGTGATAACGCTGCTATGTTTAGGTTTTGGATTCTATTCGGTGTCGTATTTTCTAAACCCAACTCATGACTTAAAGGATTAATTGAGCGTGTATACAAGCGCCCTGACATTTTGGTTGGTACAGTGATACTTCCTAATTGCGGTAGTTCTCTTCTGTCATTACTTGCCGGAACAAACCCAAGATCGATCAATAACTGCTTTTCGTGTAAAAGCTGGTTGCCTTGCTCTTTAGATTGAACCTCACCCAACATGTAAATCACATACCCCACCGTTCCTTGGTTAATCTGATTGTCTAACAAGACCACCAAACCACTTGGTGTTTCCAATTCAACATCAACCTTCAAACCATTTAAAAACTGCTGTTCAGATGTACCTTGGGCTTGTGTACGCGAGCCCTTCCATTCAGAGATAACCGTGTCCAATGACCTAAACGATTGCTGCGCTCTTTCTGATAGTTGCTGTTCATAACGTAATTTCTCGTTACCACGATCGAGTTGCCATAAACCTAACTTGATTAAAGCGCCGACTGAAACCACAGTTAAAACAACCGCTATCCAAAAACCTTTACTGCGGAACTTGTGTTCATCATCAATCAATCGGTTTGGAGTTATCACTATGGCGTCATCTACCTTTGTTCTGTTATTTAAACTCGTATTGGTCGCTTTGCTGTTTTTTATCGCTTTCAATTTGATGAAAGGTCTAATCCAAATCGCCTCAGGTAAACACAATGGAAAAAGACTCAGTTACTTCTTGGGTCGTCGTGTCATGTGGTCAGCCGTTGTCGTGCTACTTTTATTACTTGCTTTGGGATCAGGAGTGATAACTCCTAACCCTCGCCCCTATTAATCCCCGATAGGCTCAGCAGTTAAAGCACATAGACAAATACAAACAGGCCTAACCAAACCACATCAACAAAGTGCCAATACCAACTGCCCGCTTGGAACGCAAAGTGGTCTTTCGGAGTGAAGTGGTCTTTCGCAACCCTTGCCAGCAACACAATCAAAAAGATCGTCCCTAAACAGACATGTAAGCCATGAAACCCAGTAAGCAAAAAGAAGGTATTACCGTAGATGCCAGACTGAAGTGTCAGCCCCATCTCTTGATAAGCGTGAAGATACTCTTCAACTTGGAAGAACAGGAAGAAGCCAGCCAGAACAATGGTTATCTCCAACCACACGATCAAAGCCATACGCTTATTTTGTTCAAGACTGATATGTGCCATGTGCAGCGTCACAGAGGAAAGCAGCAGAATAATGGTGTTCTTAAGCGGGATACCTTGCCAAGGCATGGCTTGTGTCGTTACGCCATCAGGGGTCGTCGTTAGTGGCCAAATTGATTGGAACATCGGCCACAATACTTCATGGGTCATTTCATTATTGCCCGCACCACCAATCCAAGGCACAGAAATCATTCGAGCATAGAAAAGCGCGCCAAAGAAAGCGCCAAAGAACATGATTTCGGAAAAGATGAACCAACTCATTCCTTGTCTAAAAGAACGAGAAATCTGCTCAGAATAGAGACCACTCAATGATTCTGTGATCACATTGCTAAACCAACCTGCGAGCATGTAAAGCAGCACAGCAAACCCGACTAACAACACCGCTTTGCCAAACACACCACCTGCGGCGTCGGTACCCATGTTTTGCACCGTCAAGCCAGCGCCAACCGCGACCAAAAACAGTGCTACAGCACCCACCAATGGCCAGTGACTTTGATGTGGAACGAAATACACTTCCTTTTTAGAACTCATCGCTCAACTCCTTATGTTGATACTGGTTCTGTAAATTCCTAGTTACTTGCGAGTACGTTAGGCTCAGATTTATTGGCCGCAGCACCCACCTCATTCGTGATATTGAATAATGTGTAAGAGAGCGTCAGCGTATGTATCGATTCTGGAATATCTGGCTCAATGTAAAATATCAAACCCATTTCTGCGCTCTTGTGCCCGTCCAATGGCTGCTGATTAAAGCAAAAGCATTCCATCTTATTGAAGTAGGTTGCCCCCATACCTGGAGAAACCGACGGTACGGCTTGGCCAACCAATGAGGCTCCAGAAAGGTTTTTGGCAATGTAGTTAGTTTGAACCACCTCACCAGGATGAACCTCTAACACTCGAACTTCAGGCGAAAACTGCCATGGCATATCTGGCTTGATGTGGGACATGAATTCGACTCGAACCGTACGAGAGTAGTCTGGCTGCATTCCCTGAGGTTGCACCGCTGAAACAGTATTAGTTTTGCCATTGATGCCTAAGGCCTCACACATGACATCGTAGAGCGGCACCAAAGCGAAACCGAAGCAAAACATCGCAACCACGCTCAACACCAAGTAGCCCGTCAGCTTTTTGGTCGATCGCTTATTAGACAGGCGCTTAGGCTGTTTTTTATCTTGATTGGGATCGCTTTGCTTATCACTCATGGTTCTGCCCTCTAATCCACTTTCGGCGGATGGGTAAAGGTGTGGTGAGGCGCAGGGCTTGGTACTGTCCATTCAAGACCTTCAGCTCTATCCCAAGGCTTACTTGGCGCAGGCTCTCCCCCTCTTACGCACTTAATCGCTAGCCATAAGAAAATTAGCTGAGACAACCCAAACGCAAAACCACCAATCGACACGACTTGGTTAACGTCAGCAAACTGAATCGCATAATCAGGAATACGACGCGGCATACCCGCTAACCCTAAAAAGTGCATCGGGAAAAACAGTACATTAACTGAAATCACCGACGTCCAGAAATGCCACAGGCTGAGCTTGTGGTCGTACATATGTCCGGTCCACTTAGGCAGCCAATAATAGGCAGCAGCCATAATCGAGAACACGGCACCGGTTACCAGAACATAATGGAAGTGAGCCACAACAAAATAAGTATCGTGGTATTGGAAATCAGCTGGCACGATAGCGAGCATCAATCCAGATAACCCGCCAATCGTAAACAAAACAATGAAGGCAATCGCAAACAGCATTGGTGTTTCAAAGGTCAAAGCACCCCGCCACATGGTCGCTACCCAGTTGAAGACTTTCACACCGGTCGGCACCGCTATCAACATGGTGCAATACATGAAGAACAGTTCGGCAAATACTGGCATACCCGTGGTGAACATGTGGTGTGCCCAAACCAAGAATGACAACAGTGCGATACTACAGGTCGCATAAACCATCGAGTGATAACCAAACAGGCGCTTACCACTGAATGCAGGGATGATGGCTGAGACAATACCAAAAGATGGCAAGATCATGATGTACACTTCGGGGTGCCCAAAGAACCAGAATATGTGCTGGAACATCACCGGGTCCCCACCACCAGCGGCATCAAAGAAGCTAGTCCCAAAATACTTGTCAGTCAGTACCATAGTCACAGCCCCCGCGAGAACGGGCATCACGGCTATCAGCAAGAAAGCGGTAATTAACCATGTCCATACGAACATCGGTAGCTTGAACCAAGTCATACCCGGAGCGCGCATGTTCACTATGGTTACGATGACGTTAATCGCCCCCATGATCGAACTGATCCCCATAATATGAACTGAGAACACAAACAATGCCGTACTGTCTGGGCCATAAGTTGTCGAGAGTGGCGCATAAAATGTCCAACCAAAACTCGGCCCACCTCCCTCAGTAAACAAAGATCCGATTAAGATTAGAAACGCAAAAGGCAAGATCCAGAAACTGAGGTTGTTCATTCTCGGCAGCGCCATATCTGGTGCACCGATCATCATCGGAATCATCCAGTTAGCCAAACCCGTAAATGCAGGCATTACGGCACCGAATACCATGATTAAACCATGGACTGTAGTCATCTGATTGAAGAAATCTGGCTCAACGAGTTGCAAACCCGGTTGGAACAGCTCCGCACGGATCACCATCGCCATTGCGCCGCCCGTTAAGAACATTGCAAAGCTGAACCACAAATAAAGTGTACCAATGTCTTTATGATTGGTTGAATACAGCCAACGAGCCCAGCCTTTAGGTGCCGCATGTGAATCGTGATCATCAACAGGCAAATCATTATTGCCCAAGGTGCCTTCCGCAGAATGGCTCAGTACTTGATCTTCTGCTGGAGCCGATTTCACCGGCTTATTGATTGGTGAACTCATAACTGATCCTTAGCATCATTTTGTGCATCATCCGTTGAGCTTTCAGAACTGCCTTCTTGCTTCGCCTTATAAGCGTTGATATCTGAGGCCTGAACAATATCGCCGGTATCATTACCCCAAGCGTTTCGTTGATAAGTTACTACCGCTGCGATCTCTTTCTCGGTTAACTGATTATCGAATGCTTGCATCGCCGTACCGCCACGACCATAAACAATTGTGTCGATATGAACATCCACATCACCAAGGGCAATAGGACTTCCTTTGATGGCAGGGAATGCTCCAGGAATGCCCTCACCGTTTGCTTGGTGACAAACCGCACATCGAGTTTTGTAAACCTCTTCACCGATGGTATTCAACTCCGCCAAGGAAAGTGACGCACCTAATGCATCTTTTGCGGCTTGTTGTTCGGCTATCGCTAACTCTTTCTGCTCCGCTAGCCATGCGTCAAACTCATCTTCTTCCATGGCATGCACCACGATCGGCATGAAACCATGGGCACGACCACACAACTCTGCACACTGCCCTCGGTAAACACCAGGCTCATCTATCTTAGTCCAAGCCTCATTAATAAAGCCCGGAATGGTATCTTTCTTAACGGCGAATGCTGGCACCCACCATGAGTGAATCACATCATCGGAAGTCATCAAGAAACGGACTTTACGGTCAACAGGCAGTACCAGCGGCTTATCAACTTCTAGCAGGTAATGCGCGCCTTTCACTTCGAGGCCTTCAATCTCTTTGTCACTGGTCGCTAGAAGGCTGAAAAATTCGACGTCTTCACCAAAATAGCTGTAATGCCATTTCCATTGTGACCCGGTGATTTTAACGGTCAGATCTGATTGGGAGGTATCTTCCATCGCTATTAAGGTTTTGGTGGCGGGTATCGCCATAGCGATGAGAATGATGATAGGGATGATGGTCCAAAGAATTTCGACTTTCGTGCTTTCGTGAAAATGGGCAGCAACTGCGCCC
Source organism: Vibrio sp. 10N.261.55.F4 (assembly GCF_041470465.1). NCBI lineage: Bacteria > Pseudomonadati > Pseudomonadota > Gammaproteobacteria > Vibrionales > Vibrionaceae > Vibrio > Vibrio sp. 10N.261.55.F4. The sequence continues at coordinate 122,965 of NZ_JBFRMM010000021.1, forward strand.
TTCGATTTCCTGTGCCTCAAAATCGAATAAAACATCACACCAAAAACAACAAAGGCAATCGCACAACAGATGTAGAAGATCAGCATATGAAGTTCATACACCTTACCACTGATCTCAGTGACGCCTTGAGTCATGTTGTAATCACTGCTAGCGTGCACTAAAGGCGATACTAAAAGCACAACAAAACTCTTCAAAAGCCACGCTAGCCTAACCAGTAATCTTTTCAAAAGATCTCTCCTTGTCCTTCCTAATTGGATACTTGCGACCTAAATGTCGTTGCGAACTGGACAACATTCATTGTTATTCCGGCTACACATGAAAAGGCTGAATCTCAATCTACAACTCACATGGAACTAGCCTGTGAGCAGGCTACTGACCTCATATAAACCCAAGAACTAATACGGTTCAAAAGCGTTGGAGGTTTCCATGAAAGATTCAAAAACGGCGAATTTGTTAAATTTTGTTATATTTATGTAAAAGGCTAGTTAGTGATATCCAATTATTCAAGGTAAGTTTACTTACTAAACAGTCAATTATTTGAAGTGGCTTAATCTACGTGCCCTCTTGCCGTTGGAATTTATTTTATATCGAGTTTTACGATTGCTTTCATGGAAATGAGAATTAATATCACTTAAATTAAATCAACGGTAAGTCATACAGACATTAATAGGTTTAGTGATTATGCAAGATGCAATGAATTGGTTAGCGAGAGACCCAGATCCAAGAACTCGTGAAGAACTTCAACACCTCATCGATGAGGGAATGCACGACGAACTTGAAGACCGCTTTACTCAACGATTAGAGTTCGGAACGGCAGGACTTAGAGGCAAAGTTGGATGCGGCCCAAATCGAATGAACCGTTTAGTCATACAGGAAACAGCAACCGGGCTCGGCCACTACTTAATCGAACATGTCGCTAATGCGACCATTCGCGGTGTGGTCGTCGGTTATGACGGCCGTTTAGATTCAAAGCAGTTCGCGATTGATACCGCTTCCGTACTCACGGCTTTAGGCATTAAGGTTTATCTAACCTCGAACGTCGCGGCGACCCCTATCGTTGCCTTTGGTATTGAGCACTTCAACGCCGCAGCTGCCGTTGTGGTGACGGCCAGCCACAACCCACCGGAATACAATGGTTTCAAAGTGTACTGGGAGAATGGCGCTCAAATCATTCCTCCTCACGATGCGGGTATTGCCGCTGAAATCGATATCGCATCGACCAAGCCGCTCCCTTTAATGAGCCTAAGTGACGCTGAGACGCAAGGTAAGTTGGTGTGGTTAACTGAAGGCTATTATCAAACGTACCGCGCTGCGATCAATCAGAGCCCATACGTGAGTGACGAGATCGAATCGGCGAACACCACCATCACCTATACCGCAATGCATGGTGTCGGCGCACAAATGGCCGAGGATCTACTTCACGATTCTGGTTTCCATAAGGTGTTCAGCGTCGCCGAGCAAAGAGAGCCCGATGGTAACTTCCCAACCGTCAACTTCCCGAATCCGGAAGAAAAAGGCGCGATGGATCTGGTGGTTAACTTAGCAAAAAGTGTCGATGCCGACATTGCTTGTGCCAACGATCCAGATGCAGACCGATTTGCGGTTGCAGTGAGAACAGATGATGGCTCATACAAAATGCTAACAGGTGACCAAGTCGGCGTGCTATTCGCTCATTATCTACTCTCAAAGCCACATACCAAAAACCAATTAGTTGGTAACAGTATCGTATCTTCAACATTGCTTGAAAAAGTAGCTCAATCCCACGGGGCGACTTATTTCCAAACGCTGACAGGTTTTAAATGGTTAGCGAATATTGGCATGCAATTGGAAAATGATCAGAACGACTTCTTGTTCGCCTATGAAGAAGCATTAGGCTACACAATTGGTACTCAAGTACGAGACAAAGATGGGCTGTCTGCTATTGTCGTGTTTGCTCAATTGGTTGAGGAGTTAAAATCTCAAGGTCGAACAGTTTGGGATCTTCTCGCTCAAATTTCATTTGAACATGGGGTTCATACCAACGCTCAGCGAAGTATTGCACTAGACCCAGATTCACCATCGATTGGTTCTAAGCTCCGCTCGGCACAGCCTAAAGCAATCAACGGTGTCGCTATCTCTGTAATTGAAGATTTGCAGTCTTCTTTACGCTTCGTCATTGGAGGCAATACTGAAGCCATTAACCTGCCTGCAAGTGACGTACTCATCTATCATCTCGAAGATGGTTCACGCATTATCGTAAGACCTTCCGGTACTGAGCCAAAAGTTAAGATCTACTATGAGACGGTGACAAAATTTGAAGGGACAGAAACCTACGAAGACACTCGCCTGCGCGGTGAGAAGTACATGGAGAAACTGATTGAACAACACCAACAAGAGTTGAATTCATAGCGATTTAGCGCGTTCAACATGTAACGGTTAAATATAAAAAATGGACGCTCGTAGCGTCCATTTTTGTCTCAGCGGCTAACCACGAGAAGATGTCTGATTTGATTCGTCTACGAAGTAAAGAAAGAAGACAACATCCAGATAGCTAACACGATGAAAACTCCGCCCATGACTTTCTGTTGATAGGTACGAAACTTCGCGTTTTCTACGAGAGATTTACCAATCGTACCCACTAACGCCACCAGCAAAAAGTTAAACGTTAAGCCGAGAACATTCAGTAATAAACCCAGAACAAGCATCTGCTGACCGGAAGTCGCTTCAATATTCGTCGACACAAACTGAGGCAGAAACATCACAAAGAAAACCAAGGCTTTAGGATTAAGCAGGTTACTGATTAGCGCTCTTTGATAGTAGGCTTTTGCTGCAAAGTTATCGCTTAACTCAGGCGCGTTACCCTGCTCTGTTCGCAGGCAGTCCCATCCCATCTTCAACAAGTACGCGCCGCCTAACAAATGTAGAGCTTTAAGCGCTATTGGGCTCATTGCGATCAACGCTGATACACCCATAGCCGCTAATACTGTCAGAATGATTCCAGAAGTCGCATTACCTAGGCTTGCAAACACGCCGACCTTACGGCCATAGCTCATGCTTGAACTCGCAATCAGTAACATATCAGGGCCAGGTAAAAGAAGAAGTGCAACAACGGCAGTCAGGTAGACAGGTAAAATGGTTAAGTCGATCATGAGGGTCAGCATTGATAAAAACGGAGGCGGATTTTATATCAATTACCAACACCCTTCCAGATGCAATCAGTTGTTCGACGTTTATTTAATCGAATTAAAAACCAACATTAAGCGACAAAGCCAATTTATTAACTAAATAGAAAAGACTAATTAACTTGCTACCCATTCGATCTCAATCAATGTCGTATCGCCACACTTTAGGCGACCAAGGAAGATATCGCCTCGATGTACGGCCCCAACACCTTTTGGCGTACCTGTCATCACAACATCGCCGTCTAGTAAGGTGGTATAAGAAGACAGCTCTTCTAGGATAGTTTTTGGAGAGTAAAGCATCTGCTCAACATGTCCTTTCTGAACACGAACACAGTTAATAAACAACTCTAGGTTTAAGTCTGCAAGGTCTAAGTTATCAATTGGAACAAAGCGACTAAATACGGCTGAGCCATCAAAAGCTTTGGCGCGTTCCCAAGGTAAGCCTTTCGCTTTTAAGCTACTTTGCAACTCACGCTTGGTGAGGTCTAACCCTAAGCCCACGGCTGAGTATTGGCCATTTTCAACGATAAAGCAGATTTCAGCTTCATAGTGCAGTGCTTCTTGATGAAACGAAGAAAGAGAGGAAGTCACGCTGGTGCTTGGTTTATTAAACACCACCATAGAGTCAGGAATCGCATTGTTAAGTTCTTCAATGTGATCGACATAGTTACGCCCAACACACAGTACTTTTGTTGGGGTTGCTGTTCGTTTCGACTTCATCAATTGTTTCTGATCTACAACGCTGCTCATAGTTTATCCCTGAACTATTTTTAGAGAGCAGAGTTTAGCGCATCATAAAATGAGAGTCTTCGACAAGATGATTACCGATCTCTAAATTCTGATCTTGAGCTCAATTCATTGATTTGAATACTTTTAGGTAAATATCGGTGTATATCTCGACCTACCCTCCAGAAATAGAGTCATCGGCTTACATCAATTAGAGAAAATGAAACTAAAGTAGGCAGTTAAATTTGAAGAGCATTAAAACGAAAGAAGCCCTCTCAAACCAAAAGGCTTGAGAGGGCTTAGCATGGTGTCTAGGACAGTATCCTAAAAGGTAAACTTAAGAAGTAAACACTATGCTAAATAAGTCTGCGACTTATAGGTAGTAACGAGCACCAAGAGTCCACTTGTCGTCAGACTTGTAACCAGTTTCGTCGTTTAGATCGAATTGGTAACCAGTGTAGCCAACAAAGTTGCTAGTGAAGTTGTATTCAGCTTGTAGAGCTAACTCTTCACGAGCTGTAGTAGTTGTTCCACCTTTAAGAACTTCGCCTTCAACAACTTCGTAGTTCACACTTAGGTTCAAGCTGTTCGCAAGTGCGTAAGCTGCTAGTAGTTCGTAAGCATTGCTCTCTTCAAGAGTTGTACCACTTACAAGACCAGCGTTCATATTCTCATTAAAGCCGTAGATACCAGCTAGGTATAAACCAGAACCGTATGAACCGTATGCTGCAGATACTAGGTGAGATTCAGCAGTCTTAGAGACACCGCCTTCAGTGAAGTCGCCAGTGTTAAATGCATAGCCTAGTTTAACACCTGCAATAGAGTAACCAAGCGTTGCTTGAACACGATCACCGTAAGATGCAGTTGAACGCGTTGTAATAACTAAACCGTTGTTACCAACCGTTTCTGTTTCAGTAGTAACATCGTTATCACCCTGCCAACCTAGACCAAAACTAAATTCACCAGCTTCACCAAAATCAAAAGCATTGCGGTAGCTTACCATTTTGTCTGCACGACCAGTACCAAGTGCACCGTGGTTGTCGTATAGGAAGTCATTCGCAAAAGCAATGGGCATATCTGTTGCTGCAGCTACATCGTAGTATGGAGACCACTGTGTACCAGCAACTACACGACCAAGCTCTTCATGAGTCAAACCAACGTAACCAAGACGTGTTGTAAATGTGTCATCACCACCATCTAGGTAGTTAAGTGCCCATTCGCCTTTAGCGTCAGCAGTAAAGCCGTTACCCAGATCTTGAGTAGCGTTAAAGTTGATACGTGGAGAGTTTGTACCTACTGATGCATCGTCTTTTTCAGAACCGTTCACGTTTACTGAAACGTGGCCGCCTACAGAAAACGCTGTGCCGTCTTCGTTGTAAAGTTCTACAGCAACTGCCTGTGTACCAAATACTGCACCAGAAATTGCTAGCGCTAAAAGTTTCTTATTCATTGTCATATCCATTATGTAACTGGGTGAGTTATTCACTAACAACCTCGTGCTTACGGAGAAGTTGTTACCTGCATTTAACAAGTAGGCAAACACTAATATACGAATGACAAAAAAGTTGCATTAAAATATATAAAATAAAAAAAATCGCACTATAAAAAACAAAAATACCTTTTAAAACAGTTGATTAACACGACAATTACTGGGATTTCCTTTCATTCTTTGAGATAAATACTTTGATTATTTTTGATTTTATAATCACTAAAAAAGCATTAAAAATCTAAACCCAAGGTAACTCATCAGACCATCGAGAGGCTCGCCTTTGCCTTTGAAACATTTTGTAACACGTAGAGCTCAGCTGAAATATTTAGCTTTGTGAAACAAATCCCAATATGAGCTAGGAAAAATCGTTCAATAGAAAGTTCATTAGAGAAAAACAAAAAAAGGGCAACCAATCAGCGACTGGTTGCCCTTCATAACTCATCATTGAACTCTTATTTGAAGCAAACCTCAGCCCAACGAGCTAAACCTGCAGTTACTGAACCGAAGTAATTACCACTCACAATCGGTACATTCGGCACAGCTTGTTGTACGGCTTCACGAAGTATCGGTGAACGAGCGGAACCACCCGTCATGTAGATTACGTCTGGCTTTTTCTGGCCTTGTTGAATCGCTTCTTTAACCAACTCAATCATCTTAGACTTTGGTGTTTCAATCGCTTCAACCATCTGTTCGACTGAGATATCTACCTCGACCAGTTCAGAGGCAACATTAATCGCAGCACGATATTGAGGGGATTCTGCCAGCGCAATCTTGGCCTCTTCCGCTCTACGCACAATACCGTAACCCAAAGTGTCGTGATAAACCTTCATCAAACGTTCTAGCTTTTGAGGCTCTGACGCTTCTTTACGAAGTAATTTTAATGCCGCTAGGTTTTCTCTTGAATAGAAGTTCTTTTGAGCTTCAACATTATTAATCGCAATTGGGTTCCAGAATTGAGTCAGTGGCATATCAATACCCGAAATGCCTTTGCTGCCCATACCAAAAGGTGACATCAGTTGTTTGAATGCAAGATAGATATCGAGGTCATTCCCCCCTACCCTTTGCCCACTGTGTGCCAACAAGCTCTGGGTACGATCCGCTTTACCAGACCACGTTGGTCCCATTTCTAATAATGAGCAATCGGTGGTACCACCGCCAATATCAACAACCAATACTGTTTGGTTTTCAGTTAATGTGCTTTCGTAATCAAGGCCTGCGGCTACGGGCTCAAATTGAAAAGCGATATCAAGGAAACCGGCACGCTTAGCTGCGCGAGACAGTATGTCTTCAGCTTGTCTGTTCGCCTCTTCACCACCTCGACCGTGGAAGTTAATTGGTCGGCCGATAACAGCTTGCTTGATCTGCTCTTTAGTCGTGAGTTCGGCTTGATTCTTGATATTTGCCATCATGGCGCACACTAAATCTTCGAAAAAGCTCACCTGCACATCATGCAGTCCACTCGCGCCAAGGAAAGATTTAGGGGACTTAACATAATAAACATCGCGAGGGTCTTCTAAATATAAGTCCAACGCAGCCTGACCAAATGCCATGTCTTCTGGCACTAAGTCGATACTCTCTTCTCTGTTCAGCGCAATCGCACGTCGTAGTACTTGCTCACCGATCGCATCACTCGGCTTGATATTCAAGTGGCGGAATAGATGTTCAGAAACACTCTCACGAGTAGGCGCAAACACGGTTGAGGGAATATAGTGGTTGTTACCTTCTAGCGGTAACAGGCTTGGCTCTCCATTAACCATCGCCGCGACAGAACAGTTCGCTGTTCCATAATCAAATCCAATAAACATAATATCCCCCCACTCAACAAAAGGGGCGAGATGCTACATGAAAAGCCTAAAAATTACGAGGTCATTTCTAAATTTAACTGAGTAATTTCTTAGCTTAACGGCTCTTCAAGAAGAAACAAATATGCTACATTTCAGCCCAAATGAATCACAGGTTAGAGAAATGAAAACACCTTGCCGAGCGGCTTGTAAAAATAATGGCGGAATTTGTAGTGGCTGCTTTCGAACAATGGATGAAATTATAGGTTGGAAAGGCTTATCTGAAGAAGAGCAAACGTCGGTTATGGATAATCTTAGTGGCGCGAGTTCGACTCACCAATGTCCACAGTGTAATGAGCCAGCTCAATGCGATATCAGTGCGGGCAAAGAGACGTGTTGGTGTTTTGAGTTAGAAAAACGAGATACTAGCGATATTCCAAAGGCTGGAGTTTGTATGTGTCGTAAGTGCTTGTCTGCCCTGCCCGTTCAGTAGTTTAGAGCCCATTTAGTAAGTTACTGGATAGCAAGTTACTAGCCAGTTCAACATAGACAAAAAAAGCGAGAGGTTGTTTTCTCGCTTCAAAATACTGAGATTAAATTTCGACCTAATCGTTACCTGGTTAGTGTCTACTTCACTTTTGCAACCAGCGCAGGCTGAGAAAACTGGATACCATTCCAGCCATGAACCATAAAGTTACGAATATTTTGATGGTCGCTGTTCTCAGGAAAACCTAGCACGTCGTTACGATAAAATTGACCAAAACAAGCAAGTGTTTGCTCTGCTGATAGGCCTTGCTCTAAACCAAAAGCAAAAATCTTACACGAACCATTATTCTGCCCTGCAGCGTTCACTACCTCACCATTGCGAAATTCGCGCTCAGAAAAATCATAGTGAGCTTCGATCACTTGCATTGTATCTTCAAATTGCACGGCCTCTGGGGTTTCAGCCAGAGTATTCAATAAGGTTTCCAGTTCCATTTACTATTTCTCCATCAAGTATATATCTGTCAGCAGTGTATCTTGTTTTACGACAAGAGTAAGCCGTTGTTTACTTGAGATAGCGATTCACTTTTTTGTTGTACGCTGCTAATTACTTCAATGAAACTAATGACATAGTTTTATCAGGGCGTTATATTATTTTATCAAACGATTAACATTGTTCAGTAACGAATATGCATAAAGATAAAAACTTAGAACTGTTCAGATACCTAAAGCCAGGTACAAAAACAGCAGGTGTATTGGAATTTGGCCCAGACGACTCAATCCAGATCAGTACACTTTATATCGGACACAAAGAAGATCAGTACCTCATCCTAGAGCTTACGCAAAAAGCGACAGAAGCACTGACGCTGAGAAAGCTCACAAACGTTGATATTATTGTTCGTGCGATTACCGACACCGAACTTGGGCACATTGTCGCGTTCAAAACCAATGTACTGGCTCATATCACCTCTCCAGCACATCTAATCTTCCTTCGCCCACCCTCAAACTTTGCAACCAAGCCTATTCGTGAACACGAAAGGTATAAAGTACGTCTCAGCTGTGAAGTCACTTTTGATACCTTGTCGCTGGATGCCACACTAGTCGACTTTTCAGCGTCAGGGTGCGGTATCTATCTTACCCAGCAATCAGATATTGATGTCGGCTGGAAGATAAAAGTCAATTCTGACTTAAATGAGTACTTAGATGACGATCTTGTCTACAAGGTGGTAAGTAAGAAAAGGCAAAGACAAGGCCGGTTGCTAGGTATCCAATTCCCTGAACACCTAGATATGAGTGATGAGTTGAAAACGCTGCTATTGGAACAAGCCTTTGTCACTGGCTCGATATAAAGGCAGAAAATTAGTTACTTCTCTTCAACAGACTCCATTAAAGAGCACTAAGTTAAAGCCTAGTGCTCTGTGTCATTCCAGTATGAGTTTTTGAAATGAACAAACGCTTGGTGGAGCGACTCTTCTTTAATCGGCTTTACAATCACGTAATTCGCCCCTGCGGCCATAAAGCTGTCTCTAGTTGACTCTTGAGCATCAGCGGTACACGCATAAATAGGGGCTGACACACCAATCTCACCTCTTAGCTGCTGAGTGGTTTCAACACCACCGAGATTAGGGAGTTGGTTATCCATCAAGATCAAGTCATAGGTAATCGTCTTAGCCATCTCAATCGCTTCTAAGCCATCTTTTGCCCAGGTGACGACCATGCCATATTTCTTACAGAAAGCCTGAGCAATAAAGGCGTTGGTGTGATTGTCTTCCACCAGCAACACATTCAAAGGTCGACTAAACAACGCCTCTGGCTCAACCTCAGCTTGTTGCTTAGCATCGACTAATAGCGGCTTGGCGTGTACGACTACAGGAATTTCTATCGTGAACTCTGAGCCTTGACCTATCACGCTGCGGACTTGAATGTCCCCTTCCAGCATATCGACCAGATTTTTTACAATTGTAAGTCCTAAACCAGTGCCACCATATTCACGAGTGGTGGTCTCTTCGGCTTGAACAAAGGGTTCAAAAACAGCATCTATTTTGCTTTCATCAATACCAATGCCAGAATCTTTCACTCGAACGATCAAGCTGGCGTGATCGGAGTTAAAGATACTCTCGAGCTCAAAGCTGACGGAGATACCGCCTTGATGAGTGAATTTAAAAGCATTACTCAACAGATTAAACATGATCTGATTGAGGCGTACTTGGTCGGTATTGATTTCAATGTCATCAACCAAGTGATTCACAATGGTAAATTCGACGGATTTATCTTCACACAGCGGTCGATAGATGCTGTCTAAGGTATTAACTAACTCCCCTAAACGGAAGTCTTTCTTTTGAATATTAAACTGCCCTTGCTCAATCTTTGAGAAGTCCAAGATATCGTTAAGTACCGCCAGTAAATGTTCCGCACTATTACACAGTACATCCACCTGCTCGCGATTATCTTCATTGTGCATAGAGCGCTTGAGCAGCTGAGACACACCGAGAATACCGTTGAGCGGCGTGCGAATCTCATGACTCATCTTAGCTAAGAAGTCTGCTCGCACATTCGCAAGATGCTCAGCTTCTTCTCTTGCTCGATCAGCCTGTCTTTCCGCCTCGATAAGCTTAGTAATATCTTGCCCTTGTACCACCACTCCTGTGATGCCGTGTTCCACGCGAATAGCAGACATGTTCCAACGAAACACCTTTTCACCAATGGGTACGTTAATACCCGTCAGTTTAGAACCCTGAACCACCATTTGAATATTAGGCAGCATTCGCTGCTCAAACTCTTGGGCAATTGGACCATAATTGTCATCAGCATCGAACAACGCCATGCGAGCGGCGGGGTTCATCTGAATCAAATCGCCTTTTTCAGACCAAACTAAGATAGGCGAATGAGCAAAGTTAAAGAGATCTTGGAATTTTTGATTCTGTTCAGATAAGCGCTCAAAGGTGTCTTCAAGAGTACAACCAATATGATGAAATTCGAAAATGTTAGAGCCATCGAACTTGTTGTACTCTTCGCTAGCACTTGCCGAACGAGTAAAGTCCATTAGCTTATCAAGCTCGGCTGAGACTCTCTTTTGAATCCAAGTTCGAGCAAAAAAAGACATCAATATGATCACCACAATCACCACGATGATCGCACGCTGATAATTCTCTTCTAACGCAACGAAATTATTATTTTTTTGAACAGCTCGAATGATTAAAGGAGTTTCAACAGCATTAATCTTAATGGTTGCGATGGTAACGAAATGACGCGGCAACTGTTCGTACATTTGGTAATTGAGGATGTCAGTAATGGTGTAGCTTTCATCACCACTGAATGTCGATGTCACCGGTGTACCGTGCGCTTCAATCACGATATTTTCGCTATTACTGCCCTGTTGGATTGACTCAGCCAAAGAGAAGTTGTTGTCAAGCACAATGGCGATATAGAGTTGACCAAGGACTTCCCCAGTAGCGTTATCAACAATAGGGGTACGGCGAGCCAACAAGTGACGCTTACCTATATCTGTCCTCAGTTTAATAAAATGCCAATTACTGCTGAACGAAACCTCATCAGAAATATGCTTTAAGTTGGACTCATCCAAACCATAAAATTGACTGTTGCCGTCTTCCCAAGCCAAACCATCGTGGGTTGAGACAAAGCGTAAATCTGGTGCATGATCCGGTTCACGTTGGTCAACACCAAAGAAAAAGTAGCTCAGAGTCTCGTCATTACCCGTATCAATGTACTCTCTGAGAGTTTCACTGTGTGAGCTACTGTCTTGATGGATTTGCAGCACCGACAAACGATAATCAAACATGTTTTGGATCAGGCTTGAGGTTTGCTGTACCGTTCGATTCGTCTCTTGCTGTACGATATTACTGCTGGTTTCATAATTATGAATAAGCACGCCAAGTGCCATCACGCCTATCACCAAAATAACGATACGCGTAATGAGTCTAGCTAAAGTGTTTCTAGGTGTACTGGCGTAACTTTTCTTCATTAGTGACCTGAGTACCTAAATGCTCGCTGTTTAAGTTCTGAAATACGTTCTGGGGAATCTTCCTTGGTGACAATTTCAAATTCACCAGAGTAAACGGTAGGCACTTCCAAACCAGCTAGATCCCACTTGATCGCCTCTGCCATTGCAATACCTGTATCGTCGTTCATACGCATGACAGTAACATCTAGGTCGCCCCTTGCAATGGCTTCAAGTTCAGCAGAGCCGCCTCCCCAACCATTCACTAAGATGTCTTGGCCCGATTCACGAATCGCTTCCATTGCACCGAGAGCGACATCCGTTGAACATGCATAGATAAAGTCTAGATCCTTATCGTTCTCTATGCTGATTTTAGCCGCTTGGTAGCCACTGTCTTTGTTTGATTTTGTGTAAAACGAAGACTTAAGGGTAAAGTTGGTAACCGTATTCACTTCATGGATAAAAGTATCTCCACGCGCATCACTGATATAGCCTTGTGAGTAATACAAAACAGAATACTTACTGTCTGGCGGACTTACTTGTTTAAAATAGTCCGCCAGTTTTAAGCTGCCTGTCGCATGGTCAAAACCCACATACATAAATGGCTGTCTATCTGCCCAAGCTCGCACTGGCGTCGTGATATTTTGAAGAATCAGTTTGGTGTCTGTAGAGGTCAACACGTACTCGATAAACTTGCGGTGGCGCGTGGTATCTAGCGTGAAAATCAAATAATCCGTCTTGTTTTCAATCGCTTCTTGCAACGAAATACTCTGCTGCGCGAGATCGGCATTAATACGGGTAAACACTTGATTTATTTGATAGCGGATCTTCAGCCTATCGAGACGCTTCTCAAAAGCTTGAATATTGCGAACCCAGTAATCCGAGATCTGTTGACCCGGATACACCACGGAAATCGTAATTGGTTCGTCTTGGATTCTTCTCAGTGGCACAGGGTGATTTTGTACAGCCTCGACCATTTTATCGGTCAATGCTCTTTGTTCTGGAAAAGTGGAAAGATAATCTTGGTATTCCCAGTACCTATTGAGGACATGAGTACCATGGGAAAGAGCGGACGCAGAAAATACGGCAAGTCCAAACAACATCAGTAAACGTTTCATATTTTTCTCGTTTTATATGAGCTACTTTGGCTCATTTTTTAACCTAGCATGACACCATCTCTTTGTATGGCTAATGGATATTATGTAGGACAACGATGATAAATGATAGCGTCTAACACTAATTAGAACGACATTCTAAATGAGCAATATGTTAATTTGGAATGGAGATTAAGAACATCGAGTTAAATTATGATTTCAGCCCATTCACGGTAAGAGTAATTACCATTTAAATTCATAAGCTTAGCTAGAGCCGATATAGCTCCTTACACTATTAAGATTTAATCAATAACAAACATTTTAGCTATGAATTATGAGACTTCGATATATTGAATTTTGTCTTTTTGCCACTCAATAATCAGTTTGAGTGATACCAGTTTTTCTTTGCGGGATTTGGGCAACTGCTTGATCGCGTATTCGGTTTTCAACGCCTCACTTTTTGAGCCAACACCAAAGCTCCAAACCAGCTTAAGTGGGCCTTTACCTTTTAAAGCTTTGGCGCCTTTACCGGTTTGATGTTGTTCAAATCGACGTTCTAGATTGTTCGTCACGCCACAATAAAGGGCATTGTGACGATTGCGGATCAAGTACACGACCCAATCCGCATTTTTATCAGCATCTGACATTTAAAGCAGTGATTCAACCAGAGCCTTAAGCTCTGCCACTTCTGCTCGTAGGCTTGCAACTTCAGACTCAAGCTCTTCAAACTTTTCACTCGTTGCAGAGGGGGCAGCCGCGCTTACTGATGCCATCGCAAACGCTTCAACGTCCACTTCACCGCTCAACAAATGCTGGTAGCGTGATTCACGTTTACCCGCTTCGCGTGGCAGCTTCACAACCAAGGCACCTGCTTCTCTTGCAGCGAGTTTGTCTAATGTTGCTTCTACTTCTTTCACATCACTAAAGTTTGCAAGGCGACCCGTTCGAGTACGAAGTTCACCGGGTGTTTGCGCACCGCGCAGTAACATACAGCAGATGATTGCACGCTCTTGCTCTGTAAATTGCAGATCGCCGAACTCAGTGTTGCAGAAACGATGCTGATACTTATTAACACGGCTATTGAAGCTGCTCTCATCACTCACCATGCGACGTCCGATTAAACCATCAACTGCATCTAAAACATCTGACTCAGAAAGAGAGAGAACAGGTTCACGGTTACTCTTTTGATTGCATGCCGTGGTTAAACTGTTCAGTGTCAGTGGGTAATGATCGGGAGTAGTGACTTCTTTCTCGATCAAACAACCGATAATTCTCGCTTCAATTGGGGAAAGTACTGTGTTCATCGTTTTTCCTTTTTATTATTTTGATAATTCCATCTCAACACCTAACAATGCAGTAACTAGTGTTCAGACAAAATTGGTACTCGTTTCTTTCTGCCCTGTTCATCAATCATTATGATCTTAGAACGGTTTAGCTCTATTTCCACGACTTCCAAATAAGTACGCTCTTGTACATACGCATCACGAAGCTTGTTTTGTTCTGCTGAAGATTCAGTGACATTCTCGTCCAATTCTTCGTTTTCCAATTGTTGTTGATTCATTTCACATTTCGTATCAATGCAGTATCTACATGGGATACTAACTTGAACGGTAAGATAAAAACAATCACACATCAGCGAGAGTGACGAATAATTAAACAACCTTACTTTTGCTTTGATCTAAAGACTGTTACATCATCAATTGATGTGCTTTAATCAGAAGCAGACAACGTATTTGACGAATAGGAAAAGGAATCTATGAGCAGCGTATTTGAAATTGTTAACCAAGCACGACGTAAGAACAAACTTAAGCGTGAACTTTTAGACAACGAAAAGAAAGTTCGTGACAACCGTAAGCGTGTCGACCTTCTTGATAACCTACTTGATTACATCAAGCCAGAGATGACCCACGACGAGATCCTAGGCATTATCAAAAATATGAAAGCTGACTACGAAGACCGTGTTGATGACCACATCATCAAGAGCGCTGAGATTTCTAAAGCTCGCCGTGACATCAGCCGTCGCATTCGTGAACTGACAGAAGAAGACAAGCAAATCCAAGGTAAGAAGTAATCTAACCTCGCTAATTTACTTGTAACAATGTTAGTAACCCACTCTTAGTAGTGGGTTTTTTTTACCTAAACTCCAGCGTCTATACTTAAGCATCTAAACCTAACCGTCTAGGCTTAAGCGTACCTAAGCAAAATGAATGAAACTCAACAGCAGTATCAAACTAAATAACGAGTGTACACTAGCGATGGAGAGACTTTATGTACGGAAGTATTCTGATTACCTTGGCGTTATCAACGACACAACCTTACCCTGAAAAATTTGAGAAACTTTATACCGAAGAAACCGAAATCACTTATGACGATCTCGTGGTCGATGTTCATGGCTACAAGGTTCCGACCCGATCAGCATTTCGAGGTTGGATGCTCCTCAATCACGCTCAAGACCAAGTGAGAGCAATCGGACAACAACTCAAGGACAATGGCGTTACTCAGAGCATGCCTCTGCATCTCGTTCTATTGCAAGGGACGGATTGGGCAATGAGTAATACAACCTTGTTTACCCTCCCAAATAAGAAACATGTGCCAAACATGATCAATACCCTGAAGTACATACAACAATATATTGAGCCTGAAATCGGTGTTGTTATACCAGTATCTGGAGAGCGAACCGATATCTACAATCAACAAGCTGGTGGTGCACTGCGAAGTAAGCACTTAGAGTTTTGTGCCTTAGACCTAGTGCCTGCAAATGACATTACTCGCGAAGATCTACACGTGAAACTTAAAAAGATTCATTCGGAATTCGGGCAAAAAAATAATGTCGGGCTTGGTTTATATTCAGGTGTTCGATTCCACATCGATACTTGTGGGTTTAGACAATGGTAAAGAAACACGATCAAGTCATAAAGACCTGCAATTCGCACGTGTCACTTAGACTCTAAAAACAAGCAAAATTACATAAGATTATGATTTTAAATGTAAATTAAAACTGGAACGCTAATTGATATTAATAACAAGTATCATAATTATTAATAGCAATTAGGAATTCAATATGAAGACGATGACTCAACGCTTTCAAACTCTGCTTTCTGTTTCAAACTTCAGTCTAGCTATCACAACCTTGCTTATGCTTCTCAGTATTATTGTTGCTTATCCGATGGCCGATTACTTCTCACTACCCATTCAAATTTTCGCACACATCAGCACCATATTAGTGGCCGGGTTACTAAAAATCAGCTACGTAGGCCGCTGTGTTGCACAATACAGCCTTGGGCGAGAAGTACGCTAAATCACACAGCGCTAGCCTTGATACTGGGACCATTAGACAATATCAAGGCTACTGAAAAGATCATACAGTTGGTGGGATTTATAAGGTTTTGGCAAGTAGGCGTTCATGCCTGCTTCAAAGCAATTTTTGATGTCCTCTTCTAAGACACTAGCGGTTAAAGCAATAATGGGTAGTGGTGGGGCTTGTTGATCTGTCTCCCACTCTCGAATCACACGAGTCGCCGTTATACCATCCATAACTGGCATCATGCAGTCCATTAGAATGGCATCAAACTGAGCGCCCTGGGTGATGACATCCACCGCTTCTTGGCCATTGCTTGCAATCAAATATTCATAGCCCGCTTGCTCAAGGAAGAAGCTCGCTATCTTCTGATTCATCAGGTTGTCTTCAACAATCAGAATACGTCGATTCAGAGAACGAACTTCTTCATCTTTTACTTCCACCGTCGGTGATTGTACTTCACCGGCATCAAGCGATCGTAGGCTGTTTAAGAAGCGTCTACCCAAAAATGGTAATGTGTGAGTCGAGTGAACCGTTTCTGTGATTAGATTGGTTTTAAATAGGTGATGCTGGCACACAATAACGCGAGTCAGCGGATACAACGCCTTTAACGCCTCAAGATCTTTCCTCATAGAGTGATGCAGCGTGTGACAATAAAGCACCAAGTCACTTTCTTTCAGGCTCTCACCAAGATCCGAAATGGATGATACAACATTAGGTCGAACATTTAAGCGCTCGCACTCTTTGACCAATTGATCGAGGTAATTGAAAGAATTAGAAATAATTGTCGCACGGCTTAGGTTATCGAAAGTTTGAACAGGCGCTTCTACAACATCGACATACAAACAAAAAGTGAATGTAGAGCCCTCTCCTTTCACTGAACGCGCGGTAATGTAACCACCCATCAAATCAACAAGCTGTCGACAAATCGCAAGCCCTAACCCCGTACCGCCAAATTGACGGGTAATGCTGCCATCTTCTTGAGTGAAAGGTTCAAATATGGACTCTAACTTCTCGGGCTCAATCCCAATCCCGGTATCAGACACGCTGCATTCAAGCTTGCCCCTGCCCATAGACATAGGTGTATAAGAAATGTCAGTTGTAATTGTGCCCTTAGACGTAAATTTGATGGCATTAGAAAGCAGATTGGTCAGCACCTGTCTCACGCGGTACTCATCGAAAAACAGTTGTGACGGCGTTTGATAATCGATATTGATGTCGAGCTCAATATCCTTACTTATCGCTTTCGACTGAATCACACTCACAGAGTCATAAACCGCTTCTCGCAAATCAGCATTGTGTGGTGACAACATCAAGTTACCCGACTCGATTTTAGACAGGTCGAGTATGTCATTCAGCAGCACCAGTAAAGAGTGAGAAGACGATTCGATATCCCCCAGTACTTCTTGTTGATTTGGGCTCAGTTGGCTTTGAGATAAGATCTCAGCCATGCCAATGATCCCGTTAAGTGGCGTGCGTATTTCATGTGACATATTTGCTAAGAATGCGCTTTTGGCTTTGTTAGCCGAAATCGCGTCTTCTTTTGCTGTTATCAACTCTTTGTTGTGCAGATAGTTGCGTTCCATCACTCGATTTAGGGTTTCAGTGAACTCGGCAAGCTCATCGTTCCCTTGGATACGAATCACCTTTGGCTGGCCGTAGCTATCAGCGCATTCCGACACACCTTTCAAGATAATCGACAGGTTTCTGTTTAAGCGCAGAGATGTCGCAACCCCAAGCCACATCAAAACACCAGAAGCGATGAGTATAAGCAACGTCATGACCAAGATTTGCCTTTTCTGCAACGCGATATTCTTGGTCAGTTCAAACTGTATTTGATTGGTGTAAGCGCCAATCGCGTTTGAAATAGCCCGTTTTTTAACCTCTAAGCTTTTCAAGTGTTGATATATTTCGGGTGATGAAAAGTCCCCTTTGAGGATTCGAGATGTAAATTTGTCTTGGAATTCATCTTTGGCGACAGCGTTTAGCAACTGTCTAATGTTTGGAGAACGCGTATCCGAACGGAAAAATGTATCTAATAGCTGTTGCTGCCTCTCTAGAGCAGCGACATAGCTAAGCAAGTATTGGTTTTTAAACTCTGGGGAGCGATTCAAACTGAAGCTTAACCACGCTTCTCTCTGAGTCCAAAACACATAATGCGTAAGATTGATAAACATCGCTTCAGCTTGACCGATATTTTCATCGACTAAGGCCATACGATATTCAGACAGCTCCATCAGCACGTCTTTTAACAAGTCGAAAGCGCGCTCTGTCAATTTTCTGCTGTCTGTCGTTTCAGGTGTACTAGCTAGGATCATCAACAACTTTTTCAATTCAGCTAACTGAGGGTCAATACTCCAATTGCTGTCGAACCGTTGAAGTCGCATTCCATACTGAGTCAGTCTATCCAGTTCTGATTGCAGTGTTAAAAGCAACTGACCTTTCTCAGGGGAATCATTAGACAGAACCAACCATCGATAAGCATCGCTGGAAACGGTATTAAAAGATTGAAGCGCTTCAACCTTAATACGAGTTGTTTCAAGGTGATTCATCTTCTTATCGTTCTTGAGCACTTCATTGACTGTAAAACCAAACATGATGAATACAGAAACCGTGGAAAGAAATATAAGACGCCATCTAATTGACATGTTTATCATTTTTATAACGACTCCCTTCCCGAAAGTAATTTTACCTAGCCCAAGTTAAGAATAGGACATTAACAGGACTTATTGATCAAATTGGATATGAACAAACGATACTCTGAGCCCAGAACGGTAAATTATGATCAACTTACCTCCATGTTTAGGCTTTAAAGGGGGGCTGTTACTTAAACAGATAGAGTTAAAACAGTTATGCTTTAAACAGTTATGCTTTAAACAAGTGTGCTCTAAACAAGTGTGCTTTAAACACGCGAGCTCTAGACACAAGATGTTTAAACAGGAGGAGTATAGATGAGAGAGCTGTATACAAACGAGGTATGAACAAGTGAAATTTAACGAAGCAAGCTTTATCCAGTTATTATCACTCGCATAATAAGCAAACGGCCACGCTTCTCGGCTCCACAAGGTTGGGAGTAATGACTCTATAAACCAACAAACACCGAAGTTAAGTGAAATTTGTGAGATCCAATCGTTTGCGTCATGCACTTTTCGCACTCGAATTCGGCACATTCAAAGGTCGAACAAGAAAACGCATTGATCACCTTATTTGTCGTTTACTGTTTGCGTGTAACTTGAGCTAACGATCACATCTTTAATGATCACTATGACTTTTATTACATATAATATTTTGATTTGAGTATTTTTTGGCGAAAAATAAGTACTACAGATTGTTAAAGTCAATAGTCTTTATCGACACTAAAAACTTGATTTATGGCTAATATAAAGCCAACTTACAGATAATTTGTCTGCATTTATTTTTCCTAGCAGAATAACCCGTCGTACCTTACAATCCTGCCACATAAAAATTACAAGTTGCACACAAGGCATATCAAGCACATTTAAGTGGCAATAAAGACCACAGCCTGATGCCTCAAATCCCCTATGCTGATTGGCTTCCCTACAACCGCCATGAATGCAGAAACTTAACGTGAAAGGTCCCGAGTAAAGATGAGTCCCGAAAAGCACCTCCTAGACTGGCAAACTAGTCAAACTATTGCTGAATCCATCGCTCCAACTTTAGGTCAGTTATACCGTCAAAAAGGCGTAGAAGTTATCCTCTTCGGTAAGACCCTGGTTAACGCGACAACTATCGACATCATCAAAGCTCACCGTATCGCAAAACGTTACACTGGTTCTCCTCTTACAGCAGAACAGACTCAACCAATCATTCAACACCTTCTCTCTATGGACTTGTCTCCATGTCGTATTGATGTTGGTCGCCTTGCCCATGCATTCTGGCAAGATCGCGAAGACACTCACGGGTTGGATGATTTTCTACAAACTGCACTTGTAGAATCGCTTCAAGGCGATGCAATGACAGAACCTCGTGACGTTGTATTGTACGGTTTTGGTCGTATTGGCCGACTGCTAACTCGTCTATTGATCGAGAAAAGTGGCCCAGGTTACCCACTTCGTTTACGTGCAATCGTTGTACGTGGTGGCAAAGACGGCGACCTAGAAAAGCGTGCTAGCCTACTTCGTCGTGACTCTGTTCACGGCCAGTTCAACGGCAGCATCGTAGTTGACCAAGAACGTAAAGCAATCATCGTAAACGGCAACTTCATTCAAGTTATCTACGCAAACAAACCAGAAGAAGTGGATTACACGACTTACGGTATTGAAAATGCACTTGTGGTTGATAACACAGGCGTATGGCGTGACGCGGAAGGCCTAAGCCAACACGTTGCATGTAACGGTGCAAAGAAAGTACTACTGACAGCGCCAGGCAAAGGCGACATCAAGAACGTAGTATTTGGTGTGAACGAGAATGTCATTCAACCAGAAGACACGATCATCTCTGCTGCAAGCTGTACGACAAACGCAATCACGCCAGTATTGAAAGCGGTTCACGACAAATTCGGCGTACTGTCTGGTCACATTGAAACGGTTCACTCATTTACCAATGACCAAAACCTAATCGATAACTTCCACTCAGGCGATCGTCGTGGTCGTGCTGCATCATTGAACATGGTTCTGACATCGACTGGTGCTGCTAAAGCGGTCTCAAAAGCGATGCCAGAAATGGAAGGTAAGCTAACAGGTAATGCGATTCGCGTACCTACGCCAAATGTTTCAATGGCAGTAGCAAACCTAAACCTTGAGAAAGGCACAAACAAAGAAGAATTGAACGAGTACCTGCGTGAAATGGCGCTGTCTTCTTCTCTGTCTGCACAAATTGATTACACAGACTCGACTGAGATTGTATCGACGGACTTGGTTGGTTCTCGCCACCCAGGTGTGGTTGACGGTGTTGCAACTATCGCGCAAGACAACCGCGCTGTTCTGTACATTTGGTACGACAACGAGTTTGGCTACAGCTGCCAAGTTGTTCACTGTATGGAACAGATGATGGGTGTTCGTTACAAGACATACCCTGAAGTTTAAACGACTTCGATCTTGTAACTAACTCAGCGCAAACGGCTCCACAACATAATAATTATATCTGCGAGGTCTGTAATGGGCTTTGCAACCCTTCTTGTTTTACTCCCCCGTATAAACAGGAAGGTTGCCACTTAGATCTGCTCTCTCTATCTGATCTAAGTGGCCTTTTTACATCTGGCAAGCTAACTTTTATCGCTATGATAAGAACTTTATCCTCGTCACTCTTGGAAAGCTTCACTTCACGTCTGTTACAGCTCAACCTCAACATCTGACTGAATCGCACTCGAACACGCGAGTACATAACCTTGCTCAATCTGTTCTGGCGTCAAAGTCTCTTGGCTGCTTGATTCCACCGAACCTTTGGTTACTTTACACTTACACGAACCACAAATCCCACTGCGACAAGCAATAATAATCGGAACACCAGCTTTCTCTAATGAATCAGCGAGTGGTGTGCCCGCCTCCGCTTCTACCTCTGCGCCAAATGCAGGAACAAACACCTTAACGGCACCATTTGAATCTGCAGATGCTTCTGCTTGTGATTCTTCTGAAGCTGTATTGCTATTGGCTAGTGAATTATTACTTTGAGTCGCTGGAGTAAAACTTTCTTGGTAGAAGTTATCCATGTTGAACTCAAGTTCTTTCAGGTAGTTCTCTATGTCTTGCATAAAGCTAACCGGCCCACACAAGTAAACGGTTCTGTCTAAGATATCTGGGCTGAGTGTTACCAACCAGTTCTTGTCTAGACGACCTTGGGGAGCAGTTGTTCCTTCACTGTCTTTCAGAAGCAACTTAAGGTTAAAGTTAGCGTGTGTCTCATCAAGTTGGTTAAGCTCTTCAAAGTAGATGGTCTCGCGTCGATTACGTGCCATGTGAACAAAATCGATTTCAATATCACTGCCTTGAGCCAACCAATACTTTGCCATCGCCATCACAGGAGTGATACCGCAACCCGCACTCACTAACGTTACTTTTTTTGTCGTCGTTGGCATGCAATCAATACAGTTAAACGCACCAGCAGGCTTCAATACAGAAACCTCATCACCTTCATCAAGTTCATCAACAATAAAGTTCGAAACCAAACCACCTTCCACACGCTTTACCGTCAGCTTCAGGCGGTTATCTTCAGGACAAGACGCTACAGAATAAGCACGGTAATCCGTTTTCGCCGGCATATCCAAACCCAGAGTAATAAATTGCCCCGGCTTAAAGTTGAAATGTAAGTCTTGTGGAACGCTGCCAAGCTCAAAGCTGACCGTATCTGGCGTCTCGTGCCATTTCTTTAAACACACTAAATTGATTGAATCGCTATCCGACCATGCATACATAGTTCGTGTACCTTGCTAATGACTAGATGATTAAATGACTAAAGATTTAAATCGAAAAAGCCCCGCCGTCGTCTGTTTTAGAAAAACGTCACAACAACGGGGCTTAGAGCTGGCTTAAATTAAGCCGCTAAGATTGTTTTAAGATCTTGCTCTGGCGTTGAGATAGAACGCATATCGAACTCGTCTTGCATAATCTTTAATAGGTTTTCTGTTAGGAAAGCTGGCGCTGTTGGGCCCGTGTAAATACCTTTCACACCAAGAGCGAACAGGGTAAGCAGGATAACGATCGCTTTTTGCTCGAACCAAGATAGAACCAGCGTTAACGGAAGTTCGTTGATACCACAATCAAACTCTTGAGACAGTGCGATAGCAAGCTGAATCGCAGAGTAAGCATCGTTACATTGGCCAACATCTAACAGACGTGGGATACCGTTAATGTCGCCGAATTGGTTTTTGTTGAAACGGAATTTACCACATGCAAGTGTCAGAATTACTGAATCTTCTGGCGCTTGAGCTGTGAAGTCTGTGTAGTAGCTACGTTCAGATTTGTCACCGTCACAACCACCGACTAGGAAGAAGTGTTTGATGTTGCCTTCTTTTACTTGCTCGATAACCGCCGGAGCCGCTTCCATCAGTGCGTTACGACCAAAACCGACAGTGATCATTTGCTCGATCTCGTCGTGTTTGAAGCCTTCTTGCGCAAGAGCACAGTCGATTACTGCGCTGAAATCGTCGCCTTCAAGGTGATCAACACCCGGCCAGCCTACGATGCTACGTGTAAATAGACGGTCTGCGTAAGAACCTACATCAGGGTTAAGCAGGCAGTTAGATGTCATTACGATGGCACCAGGGAAGTTAGCGAATTCTTTTTGCTGGTTCTGCCAAGCGCTGCCGTAGTTACCCGCAAGGTGTGGGTACTTGTTCAGTTCAGGGTAACCGTGTGCAGGTAGCATCTCACCGTTAGTGTAAACGTTGATGCCCTTGCCTTCAGTTTGTTGAAGGATCTTTTCTAGATCATGTAAGTCGTGACCAGAAACAAGAATACAGTGGCCTTTCTTAGTCTTCACGTTCACAGTTGTTGGTTGAGGGTGACCAAATGTATCTGTCTCACCTTTATCCAGCATTTCCATGACTTTGTAGTTCATCAAGCCAATCTGCATAGACGTATCTAGCAGTTGTTTTAGGTCAGATGGGTCTGTACCAAGGAATGCCATGATTTCATGGTATTCAGCAAAGATAGCATTGTCAGTTTGACCAAGAACACGAGCATGCTCCATGTAGGCTGCCGCACCTTTTAGACCGTATAGGCAAAGAAGGCGAAGACCAATCACGTCTTCATGTTGAGAGTCGTGACCACGGTTTACCGCAGCTTGAGGGGCAAGCGCCAATAGCTCTGAAGAATCTGTAGGAAGAGCGAATTGCGCAGCAGCCGAAAGTGCTGGGATTTCAAAACCGATCAACGTAGCAGCCGCACGTACCTGTTGCTCTAAACGCTGCTTAAACTCGTGAGATTGTTGTGCGAACTCGATAATACGAGCAGGGTCGAAGTTAACGTTAGTCAGTGTTGCGAAGAACGCTTTTGGTGCCCATTCGTCAATTTCAGTATCAATAACATCGCAAGCGCGGCCTAAATTGGCCCAGAAAGAAACACCTTGAAGAGAATGCACCAACACGTCTTGAAGGTCGGATACTTCCGATGTTTTACCACACATACCTTGTGCGAAAGAACAGCCTTTTACAGTTGGGGTTTGAATTGTTTGTTCACATTGAATACAGAACATAAGGGCTCCAGTAATATTTTAGTTAACTGTAAGTACTTTGCTTACAGTGACTTATTCCAAACCCTATAGAGCATCAACCGTGCCAACTTTTAACCCATTGATTTTATTGGATTTGGCTTTATTCCCTTATTTTAGTGCGTGATTATGACTACATATATACTCTCAATCCACACACACCTGTGTCATAGTGACTCTCTAGAATTATTTGGTGGTGTTCATGTTTCGTTCAGAATAGAAGCGATATAGTAACAACATAGAAAAAGAGGAATGAATATGAAAAATATATTAGTTACGATTGTTGCATTGTTTACTGGCCTTTTGGCGCTATTCACAAGCTTGATTCTTGCTATTCCTTTGGCTATCGCAGCTTTAATTACTGGCAAGCGCATTCAGAATCAAATGAAGAAACAAGGTTTCGCAGCTCATATGAACACTCGTCAGTCATCAACCAATGATGCCGGTGTTATTGAAGGTGAATACGAAGACCTTTCAAGCAAAAAGTAATCTAAACTTAAGTTTCAAACATAGTGAAAGCACAACAGAGACAACATTAAAAAATGCATAGAAATACCATTCTAACGCTGCTCGCCTTAACGACTTTAAGTCTCGTTGGTTGTTCCAACGAGACAACTATACCCGCTTACGAAACATCTCCAGACTTGCCTAGCTATCAGCAAGATAGCTTTGATGCCTACGTCAATGACACCCAAGATTGGCTGCTGAAAAACCGCGTGTTCATGACAAAAGACAAGCAGCTTGAGATTCAACTGAACTCCCCGACTGAATACAAACCTACCGAACCTAACGGCAAGGCAGTGTTATTGGTCCATGGATTAGGTGATTCACCCTATTCGTTTAAAGACATCGCTACCCATTTGGCTGAGCAGGGTTACTTAGTGAGAACTGTATTGCTTCCGGGTCACGGCAGTCGTGTGGGTGACCTAATGCAACCGAGCTTAGAAGATTGGCAAGGTGTGGTCGCTCACCATACCAAGTTACTTGAGCAAGAGTATGATTCTGTTTGGCTTGGTGGCTATTCAACAGGCGCAAATCTCGTCACTTCGCAAGCGATGAACGATCCAAAGATCTCCGGATTACTGCTGTTCTCTCCTGCATTTCAACCAAGCTCGTCTGCCGTTCAATACGCAGGGCTCGCAAGCTACTTTTTCACTTGGGCTGATCAAGATCCTGAAGACAATGTTTTGCGTTACAACTCATTGCCAATGAACGGTGCCTCGGTTTACTACGAGACATCAGAAGTCGTGCGAGATGACTTACAAGATAAGCACTTCGATAAACCGGTGTTTATTATGATGAGTGAAGGCGATAGCGTGATTGACACCAGTTTCGTTCAACAAGCGTTTACTGAATCGATGCCCAACCCAAACAATGTGTTGATCTGGCAAGGTGAGACGACACTCGATGATCCGCGAGCGGTTCAGTACAGCATGAAGCTCCCGGAGCAACGCATCTCGAACGGTTCTCACATGGGTTTACTATTTTCACCAAGCAACCCGTATTACGGCATTAATGGTAGTGAGAAGATCTGCTCCAATGGTCAAGAGGAAGGTTTTGAAGAACAGTGCAACGCGACAAGTGAAGTTTGGTACTCAGCATGGGGATATCGTGAAGATGGAAAAAACCATGCACGTTTGACCTATAACCCTTACTTTGCTGATTCAATGAAAGAATTAGACTCGGTTCTAAACTCAGCAGGCTAACTTCTTTTAGCGGTTAACTGTTAGCGTTTAGCGTTTAGCGTTTAGATAAGTACAAACAGAAACGGCTCACAAGATAATCTCTTGTGAGCCGTTTTAGATTTTAAGGTCTAGTGATAACTAAATCATCCACACCACGCGAACAGCAAGCAGGATCAGCACCACGCCAGATAGTCGATCAATCAACTGAGCTTTCGAGCGAATACGTTCAACAATCAACGGGCTAGACAGTACCAAGGTGATAAAGGTGTACCAAAGGCCGTCGACAATCAGCGGCGTTGAGACAATAATCACTTGATTGGTCAGTTCATTACCTAGCGCTACAAATTGGCTAAACAGAGCGATGAAGAACAATGCGATCTTTGGGCTCAAGATAGAGATCAAGAAAGCCTCACGAGCAGACTGCATGTAACTCATCTTTTCACCCGCTTCTAATTTCGCGGCAACACCACCTTTCGAACGTAACGCATTAACGCCAAGATAAAGCAGATAAGCAGCCCCCGCTAAGCTAATACCTTTAAATAACATTGGGGATTGCTCAAGCACAACGGCTAAACCAACAATGGTTGCGAACGCATAAATACCGATACCAGCAGCGTGTGACCAAGCTGCGATAAGCCCGTTCATACGGCCACCAGCCAAACTGTGTTTAGCGATCATCGCCAAGCTTGGGCCCGGAGACATTGCACCCAACAAGCAAATCGCTAATAAAGAAAACCAAATTGTTACTGTCATCATTCCATTCCTAATAAAATAAAGCGTTCCAGCTGAACGCTCTACGCTTAATACTCAATACTTGGCACTTACCATAATTCGCAGGAGGTATTATTTGAAATCAAAGATTATCATCACACCTATGATTTCAAGTCATACTGATATTGTAACTCGACTTTTGCATGGCTTGGAATGCTTTTTCTCGCGCCCATTTGTGGGCAGAGTCGTTGTCATATTTAGGATGCCACATTAACCAATAGGTATGCATTTCCGTATCAAATGGCAACGAAAAGTAGGTAGTATCGAGGTGTCGACCTAGGTTATAGGCGATATGTTCTGGCACGATCATCAGATAGTCGTCTTGCAATAACACAGTACCAGCAGATGAAAAGAACGGAACCTGTAAAGCCACTCTTCGCTTCAGCCCTTGCTTCTTCAATGCTATGTCCGCGTAACTGTCTTTATCTCCACCACCCGTCACTTTGATGTGAGAGTAGTGAACAATATCTTCTGCACTCAAAACCGCTTGTTGAGCCAGCGGGTGCGACTTTCGCATCAAACACACCGACTTATCTTCACCAAGTTTGATACTTGAGACATGTTCTGGCTTTGTGGGAAACATACTGGAAGCCAAATGAATCCCAGACTCGTTCAGTGCTTCAAGGTAGTTTGGCTGCCACAATCGATAAGCCAAATTAATGTTCGGCGCTTCAGCAGACACCTCTGCCACAATCACAGGAAGAATATACTGAGCGACATAATCACTCGAAGACAACACCAATTCACCCTGCCAGTCTTGCGGCTCGAAGGGTTTATCATCTAACAGGTGGTCAAACTCGCCAAGCAGGTCGTCGAGTTTACCTTTGAGTAGCAATGCACGGTTGGTCGGCACCAGTTTGTTGCCGTCACGGACCAGCAAAGGGTCGCCACACAAATCACGTAACTGGCTGAGCTGACGGCTCACCGCGGATTGTGTGATATGCAAACGTTGGGCGGCACGGCTCACATGACACTCTTCAAGAAGTACATGCAGTGAACGCAGTAGGTTTAAGTTGATATTGCCTAACATGAATGCACCGTCGCATTCTGTTTGTTGAAAAACTCGGTCAAAACCGTATGAGTCATTAAGTGGCGAAGATCCGGGTAACTTTGCAGATGATCGCGAACTCGGTTCAAGCTCTCCATGCTTTCCACTTCCACGTACAACATCATATCTGTCTCACCGCTAATAGAGTGGCACCATTGCACCTCATCAATACTCTGGATTTGTTTCGCGTAAGACTCACAACTATGGTCACTACTCGACATGTCGAACTTCAACAAGATATAAGCGCACACATTCTTCGTTTGGTTGGGTTCTGCCACTTGAGCGCAGTAGCCCGTAATCACTTTGTCGCTTTCCAGTTTCTTGATTCTGGCGTTCACCGCTGAGCGCGAGAGGCTGACATCTCGGGCGATATCGCTCACTGAGCATCGTGCATTGGTTTTGAGAATATCCAAAATCTGGCGATCAAATTTATCCATGCTTCTGATTCTTTTCATTTATTGTTCTATTTATAACGCCTAATTTGACACAACTTTCCTACTTATAACAGCCATTCTGACAGCCGACACTTTCACACTGAATCGGATTAATACCGTTAAAATGACGGTGTCTTACGACGTTTCGCTAGCTGTATTATTGATGTCAACAATGTATGCTCTCAATCATAACTTCTCACACACCAGAAGAAAGTTACTGGAAGACCGTGACCAGAATCAAATAGCTAGGAGAGCGAATGACACAACTCAAACAAGAAATCACGCTTATTTCAGGAATCGGACAACTCTCGACGACCTTGCTAGGCACTGGATTATTTATGATCCCTGCGATCGCAGCAGGCATTGCAGGACAGTTGTCTCTTCTCGCTTGGTTAATCCTGTTTATCGCTATTTGCCCGATTGCACTGACCTTCGCATCATTAGGAAAACGCTACCCGAATGCAGGTGGTACTGCCTATTTTGTGCGCCAGGCGTTTAGCGAGCGATTAGAAACAAGCGTGGCGTGGTTGTTTGTGAGTGTTATTCCTGTCGGTATTCCAGCGGCCATTGCACTGGCTGGTGGTTTTGCTCAACAATTGTTACCCGCACCTCTCGATACACCACTTGGTGCTCAATCCTTTACCGTCGCCCTGCTTATTGCCGTCAATTTGATGGGCAGTAAATCTTCTGGCCGACTGCAAACCGTGATCGCATTGTCGATTTTTGCCTTAGTCAGCGCTTTTGTTTGGAAAGCCGACATCACGGCAACCGATGTTGCTCTTCCTGCCATCTCATCCAATTCAATGTGGTCTATCGGCGCTGCTTTAGCTGTCATGTTTTGGTGCTTTGTCGGAATAGAAGCTTTTGCTCACATGGGAGAGGAATTCAAAAATCCACAACGTGACTTCCCAATCGCAATCATTGCAGGCTGTTTTGTTGCGGGGCTAGTGTACTGGGCTTGTTCAGTAGTGATTCTTAAGCTGGGTGCTTTCGGTTCATCTGAATTCGATGCCGCATCCATCCCTTGGGTAACAGAACAACTGTTTGGTAATGGCTTCAAAACCGTCATCAGCGTGCTGGGGTTCTTTGCTTGCTTTGCCAGCCTAAACCTTTACACACAAAGCCTGTCTCGGATGATCTGGGCTCAGGCCCGCCAACACAGCCCTGCAAGTCGAATGGCTCAACTGAACAGCCGCGGCGTACCGCTCTACCCAACGTTAGCAATTGGCTTTGTCGTGCTTATTTCGTGTGTGATTGGTGAGCTGTCTAATTTAGACCTTGAGTTCTTTCTCAAGCTCGCCAACGGTATTTTTGTTCTGGTTTATCTGCTCGCAATGTTAGCCGCTTGCCGATTACTAACAGGCGCATCTAGATACACTGCCATGCTTTCATTGGTCATCTGTACCTTGGTGTTTATCTGTTTAAGTTGGTCGATGCTCTATGCTGTGACTGTTTTTGTGACATTGTCACTCCCTTGGCGGAAGTGGCTAGGTAAAGGTAAACCCACCGTCTCTATCGACAAGTTGTAACTCGATAAATGATGAATCGACAAGCTGTAAACGATACCTACCAATATCACTGATAAAAAAGCCGAGCGATCTGTTTGATCTTCGGCTTTATCTCAGCCAGACGGATATTTCCAAACCCTAGCACCGCCCCACTCCAATCACGAGCATCACTCGAACCGTACTCATAAAAATCAAACGGACGAATGATGATATTTTGAAGATCAGCTCGTCGGCTCCACTCATGTTCAGATATACCTTGATACCACTTCACGGTCACATGTAGCCCTGCCGCCTGACTGATCACTTCAAGATCACCGTTAAACTCGCTTTCAATCGCTTCTATCATCGCTTCATACTTGAGTTTGTATGACCGACGCATCTTTCTAATATGACGCAGCAAGTCGCCTTCTCGAACAAAATCCGCCAAAGCTTCCTGTGTGTGGGACGCCGTGTCTCCAGTGAGCGCGTCTTTGATCTCAAGACACTTCGCCACCAGACTTTCTGGCACCACTAAGTAACCTAAGCGGAGTCCGTTGAACATGACTTTACTCAGCGAACCAACATAAATGATTCGTTCATCAAACCCGAGTTTACCCGCTAAGCCTTGCATACTGGTGTAAGGGCGATGAGCAAACTGGAACTCACTGTCATAGTCATCTTCAATGATCCATGACTGATGTTGATTGGCCCAGTCGATCAGTTTAAGGCGTTGCTCAGTATTTAAAGTCGTGCCCATTGGGTATTGGTTACTCGGTGTGACATACAGAGCCTTAGCATTACTGGCCAACACTTTCTCAATATCCAACCCCACCTTTTCACGCACACTTACACCTTCTAACTCTAGTCTCAACAGATCGATAATTTTATGTACTTGTCGATAACCGGGTTCCTCCACGAGGATTTTGTCGCCCATCGCTAACGTTGCCATTAATCCGATTGAGATGGCTTGCTGCGCACCTGCGGTGATGATGATTCTGTCGGCATTACAATGAACGGAACGACTGCTTGCAAGATACCCACTCAACGCTTCCCTCAAGGCTGAGCTTCCCTGAACCTCTTGATTGCCCGCAATGTTCTGACGTGTAGAGTGACGTTGCAGCAACCTCTGCCATTTCGCAAAAGGGAACGCATCTAAGTCAGGAACTCCTGGGGCAAAGCTGCGGTTAATGTCGTTAGGTGTCGCTATGTTTGTACTCGGTTTACTGACTGTTTGTTTGACCTTCGGATCCTGAACACTGTTTGGCTTAGACAAACTTAGAAAGTGTTCTGGTTGTTCAACCGAGACATAAAACCCTGAGCCTTGCTTACTCTCGATATAGCCTTCAGTAACCAGTTGTTCGTACGCATAAATCACCGTATTTCGACTCACCGATAACTCGACAGCCAACTTACGTGTTGAAGGTAACTTACTGCCCTTGCTCCATAAATCTTGAACGATCTTCTCTCTTATCGCGTGGAACAAGGCGGTTTGACGCGTGCCGTGTTGTTCGTCTAACTGTAGATCACCGACATCGATAGGCTGCATAACTGGATCCAAATAGTGTTTAAAAGTGGCTCTATTTAATAGACCAGTTAATCGCTACATTAATCAAAAGGCAATGATTAAGGAGCGATTATGTTATCTAACACGAAAAGAACCACGATTAAAAAAGGGGCTCACAAAGCCGTATTTGAACAAGAGAAACTGCACCAAATTATTGATGAGAGCTTAATCGCACACATTGCATTGCAGGGCGAACAAGGACCAATGGTCATCCCGATGCTCGCGTGGCGAGTGGGTGATATAGTCTACATTCATGGAGCTAAAAACAGTCGCCTACTAAAAGGACTAAAAAAGGGAGAACCAACCTGTTTAACGTTCACCTTGTTCGATGGTTGGGTGCTGGCTCGTTCGGCATTTCATCATAGTGCGCATTATCGTTCTGCTGTGGTATTGGGGTCATTTTCAGTCATCGATGACAATCAAGAAAAGGATCGCTTGTTGAATATCTTTATTGAGCAAATCGCACCGGGCAGAACCGATGAAGTGAGGCTCAGTAATGAAAAAGAACTCACTGCGACCGAGTTGTTGGCGATACCTTTAACAGAAGCTTCCGTGAAGATTGGTAAACATGGAGTGAATGATGATAAAGCCGATATGGACATTCCAGTTTGGGCTGGCGTATTACCCTATAGAACTGTTGTTGGGCCGTTAGAAACCGTTCCAGAACAAGAAGGCATCATTGAAACACCAGATTACCAACAAGCTTATGGTGAACGCTGGTATCAGAATTAACACTCGAAGATGGTGAACTTGATAAAATTGTATACAATCTGAATTACAAAAATTTAACATGACTCAATAATGTAATCAGACGATGAAAACGAACAAGGATATTCTGCCGTTTCAAGGCTTGCTCAATGGCATTGGGCAAGTCTATTTCACACCGTCTATCATGACGTCGACTTTGCTGTTGCTTGCCATTTCTATTGAGTCACTGGCGCTGGCTTTTCTTACCTTACTTGGCGCCAGTTGCAGCTATGCATTAGCTTTCTATGGCTATATGTACACCAACACCAACAAGTCAGTTGACGACATTGATAGTGGAATGTACGCGCTAAATGGCGCTTTGATTGGTTTATTTATCGGTAACTTTTTTGGTGTGACACCATTATTGGCTTTAGTGACTGCGTTAGGTGCGTTACTCACGGTGCCGATTGCCCACATCGTATTCAGTTTTGAGAAATATCGCGGTTACACTAGCGCCTTTATCCTCACCACTTGGCTGATTTATATTATCCAATCAACCTTTGAGCTGTCAGCGTTTTCTGCACCTGATTCCGCACTGATGCCACTCATCAGTATTGAGGCTAACTCGTGGTTCAACCTGCCGACAGTGGTGATCCCGTTGTTAAAAGGGATAAGCCAAGTCAGCTTCATCGAAAATGCGTTGTCGGGGCTCGTTATCTTAGTCGCCATCGCACTCAACAATATCAAGCATGCCATTTGGGTTATGCTCGCAGTAATAATTAGCACCGTATTTAGCGGGTCGATTGGCGCTTCTAACGAACTGGTAGCCCAAGGTCTTTACGGGTACAACGCCATTCTTGCCACTTTAGCACTTGTGCCCTATCCGCGAATCCGTTGGCCGTTAATCCTATTAGGCATGCTGTTAAGCTGTCTCATCACACTTGGTTTTCATGAACTGTCACTGTTACCACTCACCGCCCCTTTCATTTTGAGTACTTGGGGGATGGTTTACTTGTCCAGCCTGATCCATAAACGAACCATAAGTTAGCTCTGAATAGTTACAGGCCAGTTTTTAGGCGCTCAACATATTGCTTGGGTGTCAAACCTCGATGTTTCTTAAACATCCGATTAAAGCTCGCGACATTGGTATAGCCGAGCCTCGTCGCGACTTTATCTATTGGCACTGAATACATCAACAACTCCACCGCCACATTACTTAACGCATAGCCCATAATGGTAGAAAAGTTGATGCCTAAGTTATGCAATCGACGTTGAAATTGCTGTTCAGATAACCCAAGCAAACTCGACACTTTATGCAGTGTTGGCAGGCCGAAATGGCGACTGTAATTGATCATCTCATAGGTCACCTTATGCTCATCCGCGGCATCAGGCATGTTGAGGTAATTATCTAAGTCATGAAAGTTCATTGCCAAGCTCATCTTGCCGCTAGAAGGGGCTTGATTGCTCGATAACCTCGACTGGCTTGGTATCCAGATTTCAGTTCGTGGCTGGCCCCACTGAATATTGCACCCAAAATACTCTTGATAGAGTTGAGTGTTCTCGCGATAACCTGCGATAGAGACGGCTGCGGGAGTAAAGTCGTCTCCCAAGTAACGCCTTAATATCTTCATCATAAAGATGGCAACTCGAATTGAGTCATGAACTTTACCCACCTCAGTATAAGCAGGATTGTCGTAGCACCATTTGATGAAATTACCGACTTGAGCGCCATATAGAAAAGCCCCGGACTGCAAACAGTGCAACCCGATGTTAACTCGGCGTATAGACGACGCCAGATCGTGCCCCGAGAAAAACCAGTTAGAGAGAGGACCTAGCCTTTCAATATCCACTCTATCAGCCAGCTTCAAGATAATATCGGAATCACCGGTTTGTTGTTCAAGTAAGCCATACCATTTGTCCACTTCACTTACGGGGATAAGGTTCATCGGGTTATTAAACACCGATTTAGGAATACCTAATTGCTCAGTATTCACAGCCTTATTAGTCGTTGCGTATTGGTAAATACCCAAAATACCCAATGCTCTTAAGAAGTTACAATTGTTCATTAGCCACCATACTTAGAAGTCACTATTACAGATCAAATCATAATGACATCATTATTAAAGTAATTGGTAAATTATCAACTTCTAAATCTGATATCAATAACACTCGGTGCTCAATTTAACCTAGGGTATATCAATGAGTTTAGTTAGTGTCCCATTTGTCGGAACCGGCGCAGATACCGCACTACACGTAGTTGCAGGCGTAGTGTTAGTCGCAACCATCGCTGCTGCATGTTACGGCTTCTGGCGTGTGCATGAATTACCAATCAACAAGGCTCACAGTAAAGAGCATCAACAACTCGGTTTGATCACCGCATTAACATGGATTGGTTTTGTATGGCACTGGGTATGGGTACTAGCAGTAATTTTGGCCTTCGTTGATATGGAAAAAGCCATCATCAATCTAAGAGACACATGGAAGTCACCGACCACAACCAAGGAGCAAACAACTTCCGACAAGCAAGATGAGGAGAGCCAAACATGTTAGAAGGCTTGGCAATTTGGGCACTGTTCATTTACTTACTCAGACTTGTTGGTATGCCTTGGAACAAAGGCACCAAGGCGTTTGCGTACCTAGGGGGTACATCTTGGTTGCTGTTTGTATGGGTTGGCCTACTCAATTTTACTCCGATGGATCTATCGGGAGGCTCAGTGGTTCAGTCTCCACATATTCAGCTGCGTCCCGATTCAACTAATGTGTCGGGAAAAACTTCCAAAGTCCACATCGACCCAAACCAGGATGTGACTGAAGGACAGCTAATTTACGAAATTGATGACACTAAATATGTCATCGCAAGAGACAAAGCCAGCGTTCAACTTGAGTCTGCAGAGGTCGCTTTAGACACAGCTCGTCAAGAAGTGAGCATTGCAAAAGTCAGCTATCAATCGGCGCTTGAAGACATCAAAGCTTCAGTCGCACAAATAGATTCGGCTAAAACAGACTTAGTACTGCAGTCAAAGACGCTTGATCGTTACCAGAAGCAAAACAAAGTGGTAGAACATACGATCACTGAAACTGACATCGACCAACAAACAGCAAAGGTAGACTTAGCGACGTATAACGTTACGACATTGGAATCTCAGCTTAGCAAGAAAGAAGTCGATGCCGAGAATGCGAAGTTGAACATCCACAAAGCTGAAACCAATGTGAGCAAGAAGCAAACTGAGGTCGATTCAGCAAAGGCAACACTGGCACAAGCACAATGGGACTTGAACAGCACCAAAGTCACGGCACCGACTGACGGCTTTGTAACGAACTTTATTCTTCGTGAAGGTCAGCGTGTTTCAATGATGCCTCGTATCCAGATGTATACCGAAGAGAAGTACGTGCTGATGCGAGTTAACCACCAAGCGATTCGTAATATTAAGGTCGGTCAACCTGCGGAATTTGCGACAGCGGTATACCCAGGAAAAGTGTTCTCTGCAACCGTAGAAGGCATTGTAGAAGCCACTGGTGAAGCGCAAGCAAGTTTGCTGGGTATCGATGAGCAGGTTCGTGTTACCACAGGCAAAAACCTTCAGAACAAGCACCACTTTGTTCGTTTAAAAATCGATGAGGCAGAGGGTTACGATATTCCTGTTGGCTCTGTCGGATTAGCGTGGGTAAGCGGTGAGAAGCCTATCAGCTTTATGGCGTTCCTAGACGTAATACGCGGGATCATCATTAGAATGAAGTCTCAACTGTACTTCTTCTACTCCATCTAATACTTCCTATTGGTGAAACAATACCCAAGCCCGTGCGCTCTTAGATCGCACGGGCTTTTTGTTTATTTCACCATTCGTCGCCAGAAAGAACACAAACCCGAAAAACGAATAAACACTCTAAAGTTGCAAATCGCAATTGCATTTTGCAATTGGGTATTTCAAAAACGCAAATTAAACGCTCAAATACGCACCAGATTGCTATAAAACTGCCGTTTTACGTGGTTTTAAAAGTTGGCACACTAACTGCAATGTATATATTGACCCTTCTTAAGCCGAGGGTCACCTAGCCAACTGACGTTGTTAGTGAACCTATTCTTGTTCACAAAATATATAGGCCAATTGCGATTATTGCGATTGGCTATTTTTTTGCCTGCAGTTTGGCCAACCGCCCTCTTTTTCGATACAGATACCCATTCAGACGTATAATAATAAGCATTCATAGCCAACCAAGAACAGCAGATAACCAACGCATTATAGAAAACGTTTTCTATTTGTTTTTTTTAAATAAAGACAGAAAATAACCCTATGTTTTACAAGATAATTACTGCAATAACTGGTTTTTATGGGCAATTATTGACAAAATTAGCATTGACGATGTGATTTATATCACCATAATGCGCAAGTTTGCCTGCAATACGGCGACCGTTAATTTTAATTTTGATCATTTGCGGAGGTAAAAAATGGCTGCTGATAATAACTACAGTCTAGGGCCGGTTCCTACATCGGCTAGGAAAGGAGTCGCTTCACTCACCATGGTAATGCTTGGACTCACTTTCTTCTCTGCAAGTATGTGGACAGGTGGTTCACTCGGGACAGGTCTTTCATTCAACGATTTCTTCCTCGCCGTTCTCATCGGTAACCTAATCCTCGGTATTTACACTTCTTTTCTTGGCTACATCGGCTCATCTACTGGCCTCTCTACCCACCTCCTTGCTCGTTTCTCTTTCGGTACTAAAGGCTCATGGCTTCCTTCTGCTTTACTTGGTGGTACACAAGTCGGTTGGTTTGGTGTGGGTGTTGCGATGTTTGCTATTCCAGTACAAAAAGCAACGGGCATTGATACCAACACCTTGATTATCGTATCTGGCTTATTGATGACGGGGACAGTGTACTTCGGCATTAAAGCACTAATGGTACTTTCAGCGATTGCAGTACCTGCGATTGCGATTTTGGGTGGTTACTCAGTACTGACTGCCGTAGACAGTGTTGGTGGACTAGAGCAACTGCAACTAATTAAACCGGAGACGCCAATGGACTTCTCAATGGCGCTAGCAATGGTTGTAGGTTCGTTTGTAAGTGCGGGGACGTTAACTGCCGATTTCGTTCGCTTTGGTAAAAAGCCAGCAAGCGCAGTATTGATTACTATGGTTGCATTCTTCATCGGTAACTCGCTGATGTTTATCTTCGGCGCAGCAGGCGCAGCAGCAACAGGTCAGGCTGATATTTCAGATGTGATGATCGCGCAAGGCCTACTGCTTCCAGCCATCATCGTGCTTGGATTGAATATCTGGACAACCAATGAAAATGCACTTTATGCATCTGGTCTGGGTTTATCTAACATCACTGGTCGCTCAAGTACTACAATGTCTATCATTAACGGCATTATCGGTACGATTTTCGCGCTTTGGTTATACAACAACTTCGTTGGTTGGTTAACCTTCCTTTCGCTGGCGATTCCACCAATTGGTGGTGTAATCATCGCCGACTTCTTCGCGAACCGTAAACGTTACAAAGATTTTGCAAATGCAGAGTTCCAAACCGTTAACTGGGCTGGCATTATCGCGGTAGCAACAGGCGTAGCCGCTGGTCACTTCCTACCTGGCGTTGTTCCTTTGAACGCAGTGTTAGGTGGTGCAATCAGTTACCTCGTGCTTAATCCTCTATTGAACAAAAAAGCTCTGAAATCTCAGGCCGCTTAAGGACACACTATGACAACCTTATTAATCAAGAACGCGAAACTTCAAGACCAAGAGGGCTTGAAACAGATTCTGATTGAAAATGGTCAATTTTCTCGCATTCTCGATAATGACGCGCAAATCAATCATCAAGGCGACATCCTTGATGCTGAAGGTGGCATTGCAGTTACTCCTTTCTGTGAACCGCACATCCACCTAGATACTACTCAAACTGCTGGTGAGCCTAACTGGAACATCTCTGGCACTTTGTTTGAAGGTATTGAGCGTTGGGCTGAGCGTAAAGAACTGCTATCAATCGAAGACGTAAAGTCTCGTGCTAAGCAAACACTGAAATGGCAGATAGCTAACGGTGTTCAACACGTTCGTACGCACGTTG
Organism: Vibrio sp. 10N.261.55.F4; assembly: GCF_041470465.1. NCBI lineage: Bacteria > Pseudomonadati > Pseudomonadota > Gammaproteobacteria > Vibrionales > Vibrionaceae > Vibrio > Vibrio sp. 10N.261.55.F4. Next base: position 160,856 of record NZ_JBFRMM010000021.1, read on the forward strand.
ATGTGTCAGACCCAACACTCGTTGCGTTAAGAGCGATGGTTGAAGTTCGTGAAGAGATGAAAGAGTGGGTCGACATCCAGATCGTTGCATTCCCTCAAGAAGGTATTCTTTCATACCCTAACGGCAAAGAGTTGCTTGAAGAAGCAGTGAAGATCGGCGCTGACGTTATCGGTGCTATCCCTCACTTCGAATTCACTCGTGAATACGGGGTTGAATCTTTGCATTATGTGTTCGAGCTTGCACGCAAGTACGACTGTCTGATCGACGTTCACTGTGATGAAATCGACGACGAACAGTCTCGCTTTGTGGAAACATTAGCAGCCCTTGCTCATAAGTTTGAAATGGGCGAGAAAGTAACTGCTAGCCACACCACTGCAATGGGTTCGTACAACAGTGCTTACACATCTCGCCTGTTCCGTCTATTGAAGATGTCAGGTATCAACTTCGTGGCAAACCCGCTAGTGAACATTCACTTACAGGGCCGTTTCGACGATTACCCGAAACGCCGCGGTGTAACGCGCGTTAAAGAGATGCTAGCAGCAGACATCAACGTTTGTTTTGGCCACGATGATGTGTTTGACCCATGGTACCCACTGGGCACAGCGAACATGCTTCAAGTTCTGCACATGGGACTGCATGTAACACAGGTTATGGGCTACGACCAAATCAACAACTCACTTGATTTGATCAGCAAGAACTCTGCTCGCACATTGAACATTCAAGACAACTTCGGTATCGAAGAAGGTAAGCCAGGTAGCTTGCTGATTCTTCCTGCTGACAATGGCTTTGATGCAGTACGCCGCCAAGTACCAGTGCAGTACTCAATACGCCACGGTAAGGTGATTGCAGAGACTCAACCAGCGAAAACAAAAATAAATTTAGATCAAACTGAAGATATCAACTTTAAGCGTTAATATCGTCTATACTAATGATCAAAAGGAAGCTGAGATGCTTCCTTTTGTTGTGTTGGACGAAGCGACAAAACTATCACTAAATCAGTGTAAATCTTGTACATTCGCACGGTATGACAAAAAAAGCACAAATTTCTTAAGCAATGCGTGTACATCTCAAAAGACTGTGTTAACATGCTCTCGCTCTGTTAGCCGGAGTTATTTAAGTTAGATGAATAGTAAAAAATTGACATGTAAAATCGTTACCCGTTTTTGTAAGTAGTTTTTCCTTATTTCTTAGCAATATTAAATAATTCAATTATCAGCGCATTGCATTAAATGCAATCAACAACTTAGAAAATTTATGAATAAGGGACAAATTATGTCTAACACAAATACTGGCACTGTAAAATGGTTTAACGAAGAGAAAGGTTTCGGTTTCATTTCTCAAGACAACGGCGGCGCTGACGTATTCGTACACTTCCGTGCAATCGTTTCTGAAGGCTTCAAAACTCTGAAAGAAGGCCAAAAGGTTTCTTTCGAAGTTGAAAATGGTCAAAAAGGCCTACAAGCAGCAAACGTTGTTGCTCAATAATTAGCTCTTATAGCTAAAAAGAATTTTAAAGCGCTGATTTTTATCGGCGCTTTTTTATGCCTGCTTATAAACATTTCCCCTCTCGATACAGGCTTTCCCCCGTAAACTCTGAACAAATGCAAATCACCAGCCAAGCGTCCTCAACCTAGACTTTCTCAATTAAAGCTCAACGATCAATTTACGTCACTTTTTGTATGCACTTCCCTAGACAACACTTAATTCTCAGTAATCTTTTGATACTAACTCACGCTACGCCGAAAGTTTGATAAGCCCAAATATGGTTAAAGAACAATCCATTAGATTACGCTTATGAATACGCAATCGATATTCAAAATAAAAATGAGTTATTTATCCAACCCTCATCCACTAATCATATAATTTTTAAAGCAAAGACCTTCGAAATCCGCTAACCTTGTTCGCAAGTGGCTTAGTTGTTTTGGTATCTGCAGTAAAAATAATGAACAAAGACGAATTTCAGAAATCCACCGCAAATCTAAAAAAAGCGGTGCCTCTTATGATGAAGAACAGGGTGTCAACGACACCTGCAAATTACGCACTTTGGTACACCTATGTCGATAACGCTATTCCCCAGCTGACTCAAGACATGGATGGTGTTTTAGAACACTACGGTATTTGTCCTCCTGCCGTTGGTGAGCAGCTATACAACAATTATGTTGCCAGCAAATCCGAAACCAATATCAATGACCTTCGCGCTAATTTGGAACTGTTAGTTTCTGAAGTTTCCAATTCAATGAATGACACCCTGACCGACACCTCCGCTTTTTCTGACATGATCGATAAAAGCTTCGAGGACTTGGCTCGTGTTGATAATGAAAGCCTATCTATTGATGAAGTCATGTCCTTAGTTCGACAGCTGGTGTCTGAATCCCGTCATATTCGTCACTCTACTCAGTTTTTAAACTCTCAGCTAAACTCTGCAACCTCAGAGATCACCAAGCTAAAAACCCAGTTAGTAGAAGTTCAGAAAGATGCGCTTTTCGATAGTACAACCACACTCTATAACCGTCGCTCTTTCGACCGTGACATAGAAACCCTGTGTGAAGCACAACAATCTTTGTGTCTGATTCTTCTCGATATCGACCACTTTAAAAATTTCAACGACACCTATGGCCACTTGTTTGGCGATATGGTGCTTAAAGCGATCGCTCGCAAGCTGAAGTTAAGTTGCCGTGAAGGTATTTCTGCCTATCGATTTGGTGGTGAAGAGTTCGCGCTGATTGTGCCTAACAAGTCTTTGCGTATTGCTCGTCAACTCGCTGATACCAATCGTCGCTCTCTAGAAAAGCTGTCGATTAAAGATCGCCGCAGTGGTCAACAAGTCGGCAGTATCACTGCATCGTTTGGTGTCGCTGAACTTGAACCCGGCGAATCAGCTCAATCGCTGATTGAACGTGCTGATAAGCTACTTTATGAAGCGAAATCACTTGGCCGTAACCGAGTCATGCCTTTGTAAAACACACCAACAATGCTCTTATCGACATATTAGTCGGCTCGTATTGAGACTAGAAAGCCCCAAAGACATTATCTTCGGGGCTTTTTCTTTAGTTGTATAAATTACTTTAGCTAACTAGGATTCACCGTTAGATCTGGAAGCAATAATTCAAGCAGTAGTCTTCACCACTCTTTGCTCTGAACTCTTTATCTTCACTGCATGCCTTTGGTTTACCCTTTGCGTCACCTTGAATCAAACTGATCCAGTGGCGCATCGCTGCAATGGTCTCTTCACGCATTGTGGTTGTTGCTTCCATTGGTGATTGGCCAAACGTGGTGCATGATTCCAACTGAATATCATCAATTTCTACTAGCTCAATACAACCTGTCCCTTTGTGGCAACCAAACATCACCTCTAGGTGGCTGCCACTGCCATCTCGAAACAAGATAGAGTCTGGGTCGTTCTTCTCACCCATGTACGCTACAAACTGCTTAGGGTGCTTCAGACCGCTGTGCTGACCGTCTTTAAAGTAAGCCATAATATGGCGGTAATCGACTACGTAGCTGGTTACGTCTTGATGTGAGCCATTCTCTAGTGGGAATAGTCGATCAAGCAGCTGCTTTGCTTTCACTTGCTTTTCAGTTTGCTGATTAGCATTGATTGTCTCCACGGCAAAGACAGCTTCAGCGATAAATGGCTTTGATTGTTTTTGGATTTCTGTTTTATCGAATGTAAGCATATTCATAGTCTTTCCCTCTTGACCAGTCCGGTGATAACCACCGATTTCTACAGCAAAAATGTGTCCTAGAGCAATTATTCCAAACTAACGTTTAATTTATTTGTCATTTTGTGAATTGCTTAGTTTGTAGATTAGCGCTTTTTTACATACAATTTCACAACAAAAATTTTACAATGTGAATTTTACAAATATGGCCTTGTCAAAAAGTTTAGTTCGTCAGTCACATTTCCTAGGTACGAAGATACGTAACCTAAGAAAACGTAACCATTTAACGATGGAAGACCTGTCTGCGCGTTGTATTAGAATCGACCCAGAATGTGCCCCTTCCGTTTCTTACCTTTCAATGATTGAACGTGGAAAACGGGTTCCGAGCATCGATATGCTGGAAGTGATTGCACAGGTCTTTCAGAAGAATCCGACGTGGTTCCTCGACGACGAATCTGAACAACAAGCCATTGCTCCTGATAAGGGGAATCGTGGTGGGATAAGTGGCATGGCGCTCGAGCCGAGCTTCCTATTCTCAAACGACATCCTGCAAATTGCGATTCCTGAGATGCTGTCACAAACGGGCATTTCAGGCCGCCAGTTTGCGCACCTCTTGATTCGAGCACACCAAGAGAGCAACCAGAACCACTTCCCTGACCTTGAGCGCGCTGCGGAAGAGGTAGGCTTAAAACGTCTTAACCTCAGCGTAGAAGACCTGATAGACATCGCTAGAAGCCTAGGCATCAACATCCGCTGGGTGACGCGCACGCCGCAAGACGTCGTCGATGAGCTCGGAATTAACGCTAAGCAGTTAGTGACCTCCTTCTTTGAGCCTCCCGGTACTATCTTCTTAAACGAGATTCTTAAAGAATACCCTACTCGTCTGAAATACGACCTTTCGGTTTATATCGGCCATTGCATTCTGCACAGCAAAGAAGGCCTAAAGAGTGTGTTGTCGGTCGGTAACAACAACACATGGGATGACAACCAGATATCGGGATCTTCACAGCTCAACTCCCAAGATATTCTTCAAGCATGGCGAGACTTTGAATCTAGCTTCTTTGCTGGTGCACTTCTGTGTCCGAAAGTTCCGTTTAGACAGCTACTCGACCGCACTGGTTACGAAATCGACGTTCACAAAAGAGCAGGGGTTTCCCCCTCTGTTGCGATGCGTCGAATGACTGTAGTATCGCCCTACCCTCACTGGCACTACTTTGATGCTTATGGGCCGGGGAAACTCAAGGCGGTATATCGCGGAAACGGGATTCCACTGCCTTGGGGAAATATGAGAACGGTCGCTGACCCATGTCAACATTGGGCTGTGTTCCGTCGATTATCAGAACCTCGAGCGGGAAGCTCGGCTCAAATATCCATTTTGAACGTGGGTGATGAGCCAAGGATCTACTGCTGTGAATCCATCAATATGACGGATCCTGCGGGTAACAATCGTGTGCTGTGTGCTGGTATAGATCTCAACCCTGCGATTGATGCTCAAGGCGGTAATTCAAGAGACATAGCAGAGCAGCTTAAAGCGTCATGCGTTAACAATGGTGGCTCTGTGGTAATTCCGCGTAACATCAAGAAAGATCTCACGACAATAGCCAAGATTCTAAATATAAATTGGATTGAACGTGGGATTGAGACAGAGGCGAGGCTTATCTGCTCCAGAGGTGGAGAATGCCCACGCCAGCCAAGCTGTTACTCGAAGTGTGGTGAGTAAAAAAGTAATAACAAAAAATAGAACCTAAAATTCAGGCAAAAAAAAACCAATCACAATAAGGGTGATTGGTCATATATTTTGTGTGAACAAGAAAGGTTCACTAACAACGTCAGTTGGCTAGGTGACCCTCGGCTTAAAAAGGGTCACTATTACTAATGCAGCATGCGTGCCAACTTTTAAAACACGTATTTACTACGCATCTGGACACGTATTGGCCGTATATCCTTGTTTGTTTTGCAAACTGGAATTGCAAATTGCGAAAACCAACAAAAACGCTAGTGATTATGTTGTTATTAATGAATCATTAAAGATTCATTACCCTTCCCCAAAATGCCATATTTCCCTTAGATTCAATCACTTTAAACAGCAATAAACCTCCCCTAGCTTACTCAAGCTATACGGTTACTCAACATAAACAACACCCTAAACAACGCCCATAAAAAAACGCGAACATTGAGATTCAATATTCGCGCTTATTCGATTTCTATGACAGAAAGAACTTAACCCACGAGACGCCTTTTTATAAAGCGACTCATGTTCGTTGCTCTTTCAATATCTCAGAAAAGATTACTTCTGAGGAGCTGGCTTAGAACGGCTTCGAGACGGTTTGTTTGTCGAAGGTTTGTTGCTTGTCGGCTTATTTGACGACTTGCTTGGGCCGTAGCTACCGCCGTAACCAGACTTCTTAGGTTTGCCTGCAGGTTTACCCGCGTTGTTTGGCTTACCAGTACCGTTAGATTTACCCGCACCGCTTGGTTTGCTCAGAGTGTTCTGAGCACCTGCGTTATTTGCAGCAGGTTTATTGCCCGCACTACCGCGTTTAAAGTTGCTGCCGTTGTTTCTTACTGATTTATCTTCAGTTGTCGCAGCTGAGTTGTTTTCAGCAGGTTTCTTACCAGATATCGGCTTACGCTTTGGAGCCGAACCATTACCAGCTACATGACGCTTGTTCTTACCTGCTGGCTTGTGCCCGCGAGCGTTATCACCAGAGCGTTGACCATCAGCATGTTCACGTGGCTGTTTTGCTTTCTTCGGTTTCTTAGGCTTGATTGGACGTGAATCCAAGCGAGACTCAGGTAACTTATTTACTGGAGAGAAACCTTCCAATTCACGACGCTCTAGCACTTGTTGAATCAGGCGTTCAATACCGAACAGCTCACCCACTTCATCCGCACAAACCAATGAAATCGCTTTACCGACTTCACCAGCACGGCCAGTACGACCGATACGGTGTACATAGTCTTCTGATACATGAGGAAGATCGAAGTTAACTACTTGAGGCAGTTGCGGGATATCGATACCACGAGCGGCGATGTCAGTTGCAACAAGTACTCGTACCTTACCTGTTTTGAAGTTCTCTAAGGCTTTAGTACGTGCACCTTGGCTCTTGTTACCATGAATAGGTGCAGCAGTGATGTCTTGCTCTTCAAGGAAGCGAGCAAGCTTGTTCGCACCGTGTTTCGTCTTGCTGAACACCAACACTTGTCGCCAATCGTTATCTTTGATTAGCTTCGCTAGCATTGCGCTCTTTTTCTTTTTGTCTACTGGGTAGATGCTTTGCTCAACCGTTTTTGCCGTTGAGTTCGCAGGGCTTACTGAAATCTCAACAGGATTGTTCACCAAGCCTTTCGCTAAGCTTCGGATATCATCAGAGAACGTCGCAGAGAACAGTAGGTTCTGACGCTTCTTAGGCAAGAAAGCTAAGATCTTACGGATATCGCGGATGAAACCCATGTCTAGCATGCGGTCCGCTTCATCTAACACTAGGATTTCTAGTTGGTCAAAACGCACTGCATTTTGGTTGTATAGGTCAAGTAGACGACCAGGTGTTGCCACCAACACGTCACTACCTTTACGCAGTTTTTGCATCTGAGGGTTAATCTTCACACCACCAAACACTACCGTCGAAGTCAGCGGTAAGTTAATACCGTACTTCACTACGCTGCCATTCACTTGCGCAGCAAGCTCACGAGTTGGCGTTAGCACGAGCGCACGAACTTGGTTCTGACGTACGCGAGTACCTTTCGATAACATTTCAAGAATAGGTAGCGTGAAGCCTGCAGTTTTACCTGTACCTGTTTGAGCAGCGGCCATAACATCTTTGCCCGTTAGGACAGCTGGCACGGCTTTCTCTTGTATTGGTGATGGCTTATCGTAACCTTGTGCTTCAATAGCTTTAAGGATCGGTTCAGAAAGGCCAAGGGAGGTAAAACTCATAGATTATTTTCTCAGTTGAATAACATTTAGTATGAGCAACACGTTAAAAAGTGCGTTGCTTCAGCTTTTGCTCATCAAATACATTGATACGGAGCAAAGCGCGGTATTCTGAGGCTTTTCCCCCCATTCAGCAACTAAATTCTAATCGCAGCTAAAATTCAACCTAGATAACTTGTCGCTTCTGTTCGTACATTTTTTCATCAGCGGCTTTCAAGAGCGCATCGACATCATTGTAGTTACTATTGTGAATAACCCAACCCACACTGATTCTGAGATAAATAGAGTGCGCTTCGTACACAACTGGCGCCGAGCATATCGCCTTTCGTAGTTTAGTCACGATTGAAGATACGTGTTGATCATCGATGATGCGTGGCAACAAGACCAAGAACTCATCACCGCCTATCCTTGCGACGATATCTGAAACACGCAGCTCACTTCTTATGCGGTTAGCACACTCGATCAATACCTGATCGCCTGCCGCGTGACCATAAGTGTCGTTGATTGCTTTAAACCCATCGAGGTCGATATTTACAACAGCAAAGGTTCTCGCTCTCTGTTTTTGAGTGGTTTTGAAGGCCTGCTTGAGGCTATACATGAAGTATCGACGATTCGGTAACATCGTTAACTCATCATGCATAGAACGGCTATCTGCAATGCGGTAAAGGCGATAAATAGTAAAGAAAGCAAACGCCAGCACTAATATTATGGAGTAGCCCACCAGCCTTACCGCTTGGATGCGATACCAAGGCTCATCCATCAATACATGTTCGTTACCGGAGAGAGCAAGGTACCAACCCCCGTATGGAAAACTCACCTGTTCAGTGGCAAACGCATTATCAAACACATCCTGAGTACCATAAAAGACAGCGCCATCTTTCCCTGAACTGTTTGCACCACGAATTGCTAATTCATACTTTTTCTCGATCTTGCCGATTCCAACATCTTCAAACAGCTCATCTAAACCGATAACAGCACTGGAGACACCCCAATAATCTTGATTAAAAGGCGGATCTCGGAAGATCGGAGTACGCGTAATGAGGGCTTGCCCACCTTGAAACAACTCAAAGGGACCAGCAATAAAGGTGTTGCCAAGATTACGGGCTATCTCAACAGACTCCCATTGATTTGGGTGATCACGATAATTAATACCGAGAATCTGCTCATTACCTTCCAGCGGGTAAACAAAATTTAGAATGTCGTCTTTGGCGAGTCCGATAAGTCGAATATGGAAGCCATCTTGAATGATATTCTCAGCAATCTTATCCCAATTTTTCACCTCACCATTGGGGTTGATGGTCACTAAGGTCGAGAAATTATTGAGGATATACATATCTGACACGATCGCGGCTTCAATCCGAGAACGAATAATGGATAGTTGCTTTTTTGCCTGTGAATACGATTCGTTTTTAAGAAAAGTTAATTGCTTGGCATGAAAGAACTCAATTGCGCTTACTATCGCAAGGAAAAAAAGAAAAGCTACTACTCTGGCAGACCACTGCTTGCTAGAACCACTTGGCATTTACGAACCTCTAACACTATTGTTCTATATACTGCCTTATAACGGCTCATTTCTGGCTTATTGCTCCAGTATGCCGCTAAGTCATTAAAAATCCATACTAACGTCGACTATCTATCAAATATTGAGTGATCCATCACTTCAAAATTCTTTACCAAACGAATGGTTTAATCAAAAAGGGTTAGTGAACCTTATAAAGCTTACATTGTATTGACTCAAACCTTACATTAAAGGATTCATCGATGTTATTTTACATAGACTATTAATCAGCTTGGTACCTCACGACATGAAGCTAAAAACGATTACACTGTGCACATTACTATCGGCCTCAGTTACGGTCGCTGTTCACGCACAAGAGAACGCTCTGGCGACAAATGTACCGAGTATTCAAACCCAAGCAGATTCTCTCAACTCTCATGAACAATCTTTCAAACAATCTGCAGACCTCATTCGTACCACCTACGAAAGCCAGCTTTACACTCTGCCTGCATTCAAAGAAGGTCATTACGGGCTGCGCATGTATCGCCAAACATTAGACGATAAGTATTCTGCTGCGGTGTGGAGTGACATGGCACGAGTGGCAAGTAAGCTCAGCACCCTGTCGAATGACGTTCATACCATGGAACAAATCGTACTCTACTCAGAGAAGCGCGTTGCTTCTTATGTTGGCGATAATGATGAGCGCAGTGTTCGACGTTACAACATCACCAAGCACATGCCAGAATATCTCTACCTTGGTGTTGACCTCCTAGGCTCTATGGCTCGTGCTAATGAATACGGTTTAGAGCACAAGAACGATGCTAAGCTGCGTGAGATCATTCGTCGCTATGACTTTTCACGATACGTGACCAACGAAGATATGGTGAAAGCGTGGGCGGCTCAACTCGCCAATCAAGTCTACTGGCTGCGCCAACTGGGTGAACAAGATGTCGTTGATGAGTTTGTCGAAACCTTCAAAAAAGCGTACCCAGACGATGAAGATAAGAAGCTTTCAAGTCAGCAATTTGGCAACAAACTCTACGGCATGACACACGTCATCTTTGGCGATTCCGAGTACTATCAGCATCAAGTGAGCGAGCAAGATCATCAATGGATCTACGATTACTTCAGAGAAAACATCGATACGATTCTGTTGCGTGCGAAAGAAGATGTGATTGCTGAGGTTGGATTGACCTTCTTACTGGCAGGTTTAGAAGATGACCCAGTTCTAGAGAAAACTCGACTCGCGATTCAAGCTTCTATCGATGAGAAACAAGGCATGATCCCTTCAATTACTGGCGATTTTGACCTTGAGTACGGTGAACACCGCAACGTATTAGCAATCATGCTACTCGATTGGCAGCAAGTGAATGAAGCGCCGACTTATGAAGGCAACCCTAAGGTGTTTACTAACATCCCTTACGGACTCATTAAAAACCAACCACCGAAGAACTAGCAACATACCTAGCCTAGGTTCATCATAGAACCCAAAAAGCCTCATACCTTTCAAGGCTGCGGCTTTTTGCTGTTTACTACGTCAGTACTCGTATCAAAAGTTGTTAATATCAAAACCTGCGTAAAGATAAAAACAAAGACGACATCAAGCTCCTGACACGGCTTTGTTCATCACTATCGTAAAATCCCCTTCTGCGTAGCCCTCCGTTAAAGAGACATCATCGCAGAGCGTTTTACAGAAACGATAGACACCTTGAGGGTGATAACTCATCAAGGTATTACGCGAAGGATACTGGCTTGAGTTGAGAAGATTAAAAATCACCGTCTGATTCGCCAGTTCATACATGCGAGTAATCATGTTTGTCAGATAATCAGAATCACGAGAGATGTAGTTCAGTGAACCACTAGCGATGACAATGTCGTGCGCCTCAAGGTTCATTTTGCTCATATCACCCGCCAAAAACTGACAACGATCTTCTGTGTAGTTTTGCTTCGCCTTCTTAAGAAAGCCTGCGTGTTGGTCAACGCCGGTATAAGATTGAATACGATAGATGCTGTCGAGCAGTTCAAACAGCTCGCCATAGCCGCAACCCAAATCTAAAACACTCTTCTTTTCGAAGTCCGCCGCACGAGCGATTACTTCAAAGCGACACAATTGACTCTCTTCGCTAGTCCAACCTAAAGCTTTAGCCTTGTCGCCATTCGAGCGGTTAGTTTGTTTCCGATGATAGCGATACACCTTCCAACGATCGAGCCAGTGCATTCAAATCAGCCCTACTTCAATGAACATCAGCACACCTTGATAAGATTAAGCTTTAGAACTTGAAGAAAAGAGCCCACCGATTTTATAACCGATCGCATAGCAAACCACGGCGACAGTAACAAACACCAATGCCGAGAAGAAATACGCTACAGACGCTGCGACACCAGCCCCCCACACCACGCTGAACACCAAACCGAGATAAGCCTCTTTTGGCCACTGGTAGATAGGAAACTGAGCGCCGCCAGCAATTAGGTAAACCATCGCAAACAAGCCAATGAAGGTAACAATAAGACCGATGAGAACGCGAATGTTCATGGAGAGACCCTTGATTAATTTAGCTTGGTTGCCATTGTTCCTAATCGAAAGCGGATATGCTTAGTCGGAACCGAATGTTCTCAATCGAAATCGAATGTTCTTAATCGAAGCCGAATGTTATTAATCGCAACCTGATGATATTCAAGTATATCGGATAAAAGGAACTGGCTCTATTACTCTTCCGAGTGAGCTTTTACTCACGATAGACAAATCACAGTCGACGGCCAAAACCTGATTTCGCCTGATTAACAGGCACAAAAAAGCGGACACCCTCCTTACGTTAACTCCGTAAGTAAAGTGTCCGCTTTAACTGAATATAGCTTAAAGCAGGATGAAAATACCCGCTAAGCATGCACTCATTAGGTTTGCTAGCGTACCAGCAGCTACAGCTTTCAAACCTAAGTTTGCAACTTCAGCACGGCGCTCTGGTGCCATAACACCGATTGAACCTAACTGAATCGCGATAGAACCAATGTTAGCAAAGCCACATAGAGCAAAAGTCACGATCACTTGGCTGTGTTCAGATAACAGAGCTTTGTTCTCAACGAAGTCGATGAAAGCAACAAACTCGTTCATAACGATCTTCTGACCGATGTAAGAACCCGCCATCAATACTTCATCACTCGGGATACCGATCAGCCATGCAAGAGGCGAGAACAGGTAACCAAAGATAGCTTGTAGCGTAATACCCGCAAAACCGAACGTTTCACCTAGGCTTTCTAGGCCAGTGTTGACCATCGCAATCACACTCACGAATGCAACCAACATAGTACCAACCGCTACCGCAACCTTCATACCGTTCATCGCGCCGCTTGCCAATGCATCAATCACGTTGCTTTGGTCAGCTTTATCTAGTTCGATATGGTCGTAATCACTTGGTGTGCTGCGCTCAGGAACAATGATCTTCGCCATTAACAGACTGCCCGGAGCCGCCATAAAGCTTGCAGCGATAAGGTATTTAAGCTCAACACCAAGGCCAGCATAACCACCAAGTACACTACCCGCTACCGACGCCATACCACCTGCCATTACAGCAAACAGTTCCGAACGAGTCATAGACTTTAAAAAGGGACGAATAAGAAGAGGAGACTCACCCTGAGAAAGGAAGATATTACCTGTAGCAACCAGAGATTCAGCTTTACTTGTACCCAGCAGTTTTTGCACCGCTCCGCCCAAGATTTGAATCACTTTCTGCATAACGCCTAAATAATAGAGCGCAGAGATCAAAGCACTGAAGAAGATAATGATTGGAAGTACGCGAACCGCGAAAATGAAGCCTTCAGTAGCAAGGTCACCGAAAAGGAATGCGATACCAACGTCTGCAAAACCAAGCAAACTCGAAACGCCATTGCTTAGGCTTGTTAACGCCAGTTGTCCCCAAGGGAAATACAATACTAAGGCTGCAAAACCGATTTGAAGTAATAGTGCACGAGAGACCGTTTTCCAGTTAATTGAAGAACGACTTTCAGATAACAGGTACGCGCAAGCAATCAGTGCAAGAACACCGACAAAACCAAATAGAATATTCATAATGTGTCCTAGTAATCCTTAAAGAGTGAACATGAGCCAAGCAAATGACATCAAAGGAACAGGACAAAGAACCGCAAGCAAAACGCTACGCGATGAAGGAGCTAACAGGGTTAGCGAATGTAACAACGAGTTGTTCATGTAAAAAATCACCTTATACAAGCAGTGGAACGTAGCTGGTCCGGTCCGTGGGGTCATTCACATATCCATGTGACGGCTTGTATTGGCTAAGCACCGGCTTAAAACCGGAAGAGAAGTATAAACAGTTAAGTGAGACTTTCATCACATTTCTTAACGCAAACGATCGCGCGGTCATAAAGCGTACAAATCGAACTACTTCTCGCAATAATTCATTTTCCCAGCAAGAAATAATGCAAAAAAAAACATCATTAAAACAAAAAGCCACAGAGTGTGGCTTTTTCAAAATATGAGATCAAAGTGGGAATAACTAGTTTAGCAGGGCACTTTTCACTTCAGCATCTCGGAATATCTCTTCAAAACGCTGTTTGTAGATCAGTTGCATCTCATTGATGATTGCACCACCATCAGGTACATCATTCTCGCCTTGGAAATTTTTGCTGAGTAGCTTATTACCAGCTTCATCATAGATAATCACATTAACGTTGTACCAAGAGTTATCCGTAAATGCGTGGAAGTCATACTTCCACTCATTCAAGACAAACATCATCGATTTGTTGTCGAATGCTTTCATCTGCTCAGCAACCTTGGTGATATCCTCTTCAGGCGTCGTCTCAACCGACTCAACAGCTACTTGCTGTTTTTTCAAGCCTGCGACCAATCTGTCAGTCAAAAATTGAGACATTGGCTGCTGTGTCGCCGTGTTGTAGGTATAAGGAATACCTAACGAACTGCGAATAATTCCCTCAAATTTTGGCTCTTTATCATGATCGAGAACGTATGGTCTCTTATCGATTACAGCGACGGTCAACGCTTTTTCCTGTGGAACTTCATTGAGTTGAGGCGCACTTTGTTCTGCTGTTAATACCGTTGCACAACCAGAAAGCCCTAACGATACTGCAGCGAGCAGTAAACTGACGAGTTTTTTCATAGATTTACCTATCTTATTGTTTTGAATAGGCTGTTCTAACAAAAATCGACTTAATGAGTAAACATTCATAAAATCAATATTTTACATAATTGTTATTTATATAAATTCGCTCACACATCGGGTTAAATTTATTGAGTCATCAGTCAATAACAAGGGTTTGTAACGGAACGTTATGAAATGAACAGATTATGTTCAAGCTATCAAGCAAAAGCACAAGGACATCGGCGCGTACTATGTTCTGGCACCAAAAATTGCGATGCCTCATGCTCGCCCTGAAGATGGTGTGAACGAAGCATCACTGCAAGTAACGGTATTCAAAAAGGGTGTTGATTTAGAGTCAGAAGACAACGGTGACGTTTACCTTTCGATTACTCTGGCAGCGATGGACTCAGATAGCCACATCCATACGATTATGGCGCTATCAGAGTTGTTCCAAAATGATGATGACATCGATGCCATCATCGCAGCGGAAACTGAGCAAGCGATCATCGAGATCTTAAAACGATACTAATCTCGATATAAAGATCCTGATAAGCCCCCATGAAAAAAGCGATAGCCTCGGCTATCGCTTTTCTGTTTCTGGTGTTTAGTCATTTCGACCGAGTATGAATTTAGGCGTCACACCTCGAAAGCATTCAGTGGCGTTAAAACGCGTACATTCGTTTGTCTGTCGATAATTCAAAGCAATATTGCGCGTGTTTATTAAGGCACTCAAACACTTCTCGATCCAACTTAAAGTTATCAACGTGGTCCCTCAAAATAGCGAGAGTCTCTTCTAACGTCATGCCTCCACGATAAGGTCGAGACTGAGTTAGCGCTTGAAACACATCCACCACAGCAACAATTCGACTGGGTTGATCCAACTCTTCCGCCGTTTTTCCCATTGGGTAACCCGAACCATCTAACCTTTCATGGTGATTAGATGCCCACTGACAAACCTGAGGTGAACTGAACAACTCCTGCAATGCGAATCGAGTGTCCGTTGCATGGCGTTTAATACAGCAATACTCTTCTTCAGTGAGTAAATCCGGCTTATGCAGAATGTCATTAGGGGTTTGCAGTTTACCGATATCATGGACTAACCCAGCCAGATAGAGTTTGCGCTGAGTGGTGTAGGAATAACCCAGCTGTTTGGCGAGGTATTCTGAAAGCTGCCCAACCTTTAAAGAGTGCTTAAAGGTAAACGAACTTTTGGTATCAACAACATTGGCGATAAACTCGGCAAAGGCCACCGTCTCATCCAGCGACATTTGCTGGGAGAAAAATGGCACAGGTTCAAAGTTATCCCTCATGTTCTCGATGTATGGAATCTCCATAGAAAACCAGAAGTCATCCAAATCAACCAACTCGCACATGTGTTGCACAAGGTTGGTTTCGAACATCTCATCCGCTTGTTCAGTCAAACGTTCAATGATGCTCGCTTTGCCATCTGGTGTTAGGTTTCCATAACGATCAGAAGAGGTTATGCCGTATAGATAATCGACTCTATCGGCAAGCATCACGATGGCAGCTAGTTCTCTTTCTAACTCGCTGATATGAATAGCCCTTAGCTCAGACCACGGAGTATGGTGATAAAGAACCGGCTTAGCAAATATAGAAAGAACTGGGCACTCTTTTAAGATTTGGTAGCCCTTTTGACAATGGTGATAGCTTGAGTCAGGTACAAACCCAGACGTTAAACTGAGCTGTTCATCAATTTGCGAGACACCACAGTCGTGAATCAAGCCTAACGAAAACGCGAGCTGCGCTTGCTCTTCTTCCCACCCCACACTCAGAGCACATCGATACGCGATATAGCCCACTCTCTGTCCATGATTTTTACTTTCGAAACCGACGTTATCAAGCGCCTTAGCAATACCGAATAGAGCCTTCCTTAAGTCCACGGTCACGTCCTGGCAATGTTGATTCATTATTTAAGCCTAGCATTTTTATATTTTTTATATATTTAGGCCGCTAATACTAATGCATAGCTAATGATTATATACACAACTATTGTAAGGTTTAATGAGTTTCGTGATAGAACCAACGTATCACGAAAAATCCGTGCTACAAATGGTTGCATATTAAAAATCATGCGACATTATAGCCTGCCGACTAAGATTCGCTTAAATAAGCAGCCATAAGAAAAGGAAAGACATGTTTAAAACGGTTATCGACAACGAACTCTCCATCGCATTGGTTGAAGAGAGCTTCGCTTCTCACTACGCGGAAATCTCACAAAGCCAGAATGAGTACCTAAGTCAATGGCTCGTGTGGCCGCCACATTGTAAAACCGAGCAAGACTTTAGGATCTTCATCCAACGCTCGCTACACGATTATGCGGAAGGGAAAAGCATGACCTGTGCGATCGTGTATCAAGACAAGGTCGTCGGTAACTGCAGTTTCAATACTATTGATCATGATAAGCAAAAGGTGACGATAGGTTATTGGTTATCTGAGACATACCAAGGAAAGGGGATTGTGACGCGCGTTGTCCAGAAGCTGATTGATATTGCTTTCAATGAGTTAGATATGGAAAAGGTAGAGATATCAGCCGCAACCGGTAACCAAAGCAGCCGTAAGGTTTGTGAGCGCTTACATTTCACGTTAGAAGGTATCATCACGCGTAACGAAAACTTGAATGGTCGCATCATTGACCACGCTATTTATGGCCTTCATCGCTCTAAGCTCTAAGCTCTAAGCTCTAAGCTCTAAGCAGTAGTACTAAGAAGTCACTAGCTTGTAAATCGGAATATGAAAAAGCCACGGTATTAATCCGTGGCTTTGTTATTTGACGAGCCTGAAGAGTTCTTAAAGCTACAGTTTATGCGATCTTAGGAATCACGATACTGAACTTGGCACCACCATGGTTGCTGTCGTCGATTTTGATATCCCAAGAAAGTTTTTTAGCCGCCGATAGAGCAATCGCGAGGCCCAACCCCAATCCACCGTTGGTCGACGTTCTGCTTGAGTCTAGTCGAGAGAACGGAAGGAATACCTCATCACGCCTATTCTCTGGTATTCCAGAACCATTGTCTTCAATCACCACCAGCCAGTTTTCTGAGTTCTCATCCAGCGTCATCCACACTTTGTCTTGTGTGTAATTACCCGCATTCTTGAGAACGTTATCGAACACCAAGCGTGCCATTGAGCAATCACACTTAATCTTGCACTCTAGCTGTACCTTAGATTCAAAGGTGGCATTGTCTAGTTTCGAGTAACGAATTCGGTCTAGGCAATACTCACGAAGATCGGAGGTCACTTTAACGAGCTCAAAGAAAGAGTTATCCATGACATTCAACTTCGACAGCATGATGATTTCTGACGTGAGCTCGTTGATATCCTCAATGTAGGTATCAATGTCATCGAAAAGAACCTGATGATTATCGGGGGCTCCCCTTCTTAGGATATCGGTCGCCAGTTGAATACGACTTAGCGGAGTTCGTACTTCGTGTGGGATAGCTTGAGCGAAAATATGACTTTGTTTTACTTTGCTTTCGATCTCTTCAGCCATGAAGTTAAAACTGCTGGCCAAATCAGAAACAGGATGGATGTCGTCCATGTCAGATCGAGTACTAAGCTTGCCCTTACCAAACTGTTTCTGCTTCTCGACGAGCAACTCTATTCTTTCTTGAAAACGCCTCACAGGTAAGTAAACACTTGCTCCAATCGCCACAATCACAGCCAACAACAGCCCTAACAAAAAGTGTCGTTCTGAGTCTTCGTACCATTCAATGTCAGGAGAGAAAAAGTCCCCTACCTCACTGAACCCAAAACTGAATTTAGAGTTTGGTAGCTGAAACACGGTCGAATAGAGGTTGTCATCACTTAGATATATCGGCACACCGTTTAAGGTTGTGTATAACTCACATTGTTGGCAAGGCGCCTCGCCCGACCAATTCTCCAACAGGCGTAAATTGAAGATATAAAATTGTTGGTAGCCTGTTCTATCGAGCTCTTTATAGAGTGAGTTTTCTTGATTGTGTTGACGAACATACTGCTCCGCAAAGTAGATGCCATCATTGAGGAAGGTTTCGATCTCGGTGCGTCGCATGTACCCCTCACCAAGGTTCAAGAACAAAAATATCGTTGCCGACATCCCAGTCACAATCCCAAGGTATAAGCGAGCAAACATCGAAACCGAGCGAAGCTTCGTAGCAATGAACTTACGCAACCAGCATGTACCCCTTGTTGCGAACCGTACGAATCAACTGTTTGTCTTTTGCGTGAATGCGCAGCTTTCGGCGTAACCCAGACACGCGCATATCAATCGAGCGGTCGTTGAACGCGTAATCTATCCCTCTAAATAACTGACAGCACTGGTCTCGAGTCACGACCTGACAGATGTTATTAACGAGAAGGTTTAAGATTTCAAATTCAGCAGAAGTAAGCTTGAGGTTTTGGCCGTAGAGCGTGGCACTTTGAGCAGAGCTGTTGATTACAATATCGCACTGTTTTTCAGCCGTAGTTTCTTGCGCAGTTTTTACGGGAGTCGCTCGACGCAATAACGCTTCAATTCGCGCTAACAAGGCATGGCCACGAATCGGTTTGGCAACGTAATCGTCCGCACCAAATTTAAACAAGCTGACCTCGCTCATTTCATCGGCGGAAGCCGTTAGCACTAAAATCATTCCATTGTAAAACTCACGGGCTTGACGGCAAATTTGCGCGCCGCTCATCCCTGGAAGCATCAAGTCCAACAGCACTAAATCAGGTTCAATACTACGGATCGCTTCAAGTGCCAAGTTCCCTTCATGAACAACGCTAACATTGTAACCTTCAGCTTCGAGG
The DNA here is from genome assembly GCF_041470465.1 of Vibrio sp. 10N.261.55.F4. Classification (NCBI taxonomy): domain Bacteria; kingdom Pseudomonadati; phylum Pseudomonadota; class Gammaproteobacteria; order Vibrionales; family Vibrionaceae; genus Vibrio; species Vibrio sp. 10N.261.55.F4. Next base: position 179,849 of record NZ_JBFRMM010000021.1, read on the forward strand.
TAAAGCGTCGTTAGACGAGCTATCTCTTGGTCATCTTCAACAATGAGCACTTTGGTTTTCGACATTCCTATCACCAGTATTTATTAAAAGCGAAGGCAGTATATATACTGGTCATAGATCATCAATATTGGAATCAGAGCCTTAACTTTACCGTACGCAAAACATAGTAATCACTTTTGTACATGCACGTTTACAGAATAGAGAACCAACAACCGGTGCGCCTTGGTTTATCAAGGTTTCCTCCTTCAGAGCACACCATTTTGATGTGCAAGGAAAGTGGCTCTTTGATAAAAGCGAACTGCTGCTAAACCTAACCTGTACAACAAAGCAAAAAGAGAAGCTGATAAAAACCAGATACAACGCAGAACACGACTGTTTAACGGAGCTTTATAATCGCCGTGGGATCAGCAACCTTCTAGAAACCAGCATTGCCTATCGCTCACCGTTTGAATTGATGTTTGTCGACCTTGATGGCTTCAAATTAGTTAATGACACTTATGGGCACACTGTCGGAGACCAACTACTCAAACAGGTTGGTGAACGCCTTAAACAGTTGGTTGATGAGAAATGCATGATAGGGCGATTTGGTGGCGACGAATTCATTGTGATTGCCCACACCTGCCGAAATCAAAATATCCCACTACTTTGCTCTCGCATCATTGATGCCTTAAACCGAAGTTTCCATATCAGAGGCATCGGCAGTTTATCTGTCGGTTGCAGCATAGGTACCGCGCATTTCCCTGATAACGCGGTTGACCAAGAAACATTGCTAAAGCAAGCGGGTATGGCGATGCATCTTGCAAAAGCGAATGGTCGAAACCGCTTCCAAACGTTTACCCCAGACTTAGCACAAACCCTGCATCGCAAAGTAGAGATCCGCCATCGACTGGCACGCGCCATAGAAAACGACGATCTCAACCTTCACTATCAACCGATCATGAACACCAACAGCGACAAGGTGAAAGGGTTTGAAGCCTTGCTTCGATGGTCAGACAAAGAGCTAGGTAACATAGGCCCTGATGAGTTTATTAGCTTAGCGGAGGAGACGGGGCAGATTGTACCGCTCGGGAAATGGGTTCTGAACTCTGCACTCAAACAGCTATCGATATGGCAACGTGAGTTTGATAGTGAGTTGATGATGAGTATCAATATTTCGAGTATTCAGATGCACGCGACCTTTGCCGAGCAGCTATTAGCAATGTTGAACTTCTACAATATCCAACCTCAAAGCATCGCCCTTGAGATCACCGAATCTTCCATGATCTTCAAGCATGGTGAAGTCAGGCAAGCGTTAAGCGATATTTCTAAATTGGGCGTAGAGCTTCACCTTGATGACTTTGGCACAGGCTACTCGTCACTGTCGATGTTGCATGACTTACCGATTAGCACCGTGAAACTCGATAAAAGCTTCGTACACGGTTCACACAAAGGGAGCAAAGCGATTGTCCAAGCCACCCATGCTATCTGTGAAAAATTGGGGCTAAAAGTGGTTGCTGAAGGTGTCGAAACCGAAACGCAAAAAGCGTTCTTAATCGATTGTGGATACCAGTATCTTCAGGGATTTTTATTTAGTAAACCAATTCCCTCAAATGAAGTCGAAAGTCAGTTTTTGAATGGTCGACAATCCTACAATTAAAGACTTATTTATCAATAAATTAAGTCGTTTGAATGCTTCCTAAACAATCGGCTGCTGTGGGTGTGTACGCTTACGTATGCTTACATAGCGTTTAACAGTAAGAGGAAATAATTAAGCTATTGTTTATAAAGAAAATTACTTAGAAATTCACACAATAAAACACCAAACCATTATACCCACTAACTGTAATGACTTTGGTATTTAGATTACCCTCATTCCGTCCCTTTAGCAGAGCAAATAATCGGTAACCATGAACAGACAAAACGGCTTCACTCTTTTAGAACTCATCATCTCTGTATTAATTTTAGCGATCGTTTCGGCGACAGCTATGGTCAAGTTCTTAGACGTTCAAGGAAGTGCTCGGGCGAGTAAAATACATGATGTGGCTGGTAACCTTCGCACGGGTATCGATATGATCTACGCGAAGTCAGCGATTGCTGGCGTTGAGGATGAGTGCAACTATGTTGAAAAGACGGAAATTGAGACCTACTACGTTTGTCATGGTTACCCAATCGCCTATGTTGACTCACTAAGAAGACTGCTCAATATCGACGCAACAGAGCTTCATGTCATCAACAAAGAAGTAGACTCTGGCAGCAATGCAGAAAGAGTAGCCGCCATCTCTTTCGACACCGAAAACTACACCTATTCGCCAGAAGGAGACTTTTGTCAGGTGCTTTATCAGCCAGAAAAAGAACCACAGATCGTGGTGCTTGATGGTGCATGTTAAATACTCAACGATTGCACGCTTCCATAGTTAACACAAAGCCACCGCAACAGATCTTTGAATATCATGTGGTTACGCTAACATTTGCTCAAAAATAACACTAATTGATCTAACTTGTTGCTGCTTATACTTTTAGGCAGTGCTCATGGTATAACACCAACCTCATTCATATCTTATTTTCATCACTAGCCGATTAATATTTACATAGACACATATTTGATACATATGTCAATAATAATTCAATTAAAATTATTTAATCAACACATCATGATAAAAATCATCCTTTCCCTATTTTAAATATCCCACCTTAAAGTTTAATTATTTAAATTTCGTAACAGAATAAATTAAAGTCAATCATTCAACAAATATAATTATTTCTATCATTGATTACTTTAATTAAATCACCAAAACAATACGCCACATAAATTATATTAATATCACATAAAATGACATAATTTAATTTTATCATGAAAAATTCTGATAAATCTCACGCATCGATAAACCGAATGAATACCATCAGAAGCTACATTAGAAACCTCTAAATCCAGTCGCTAAACCTACCGCGTAGAAGCTGTGAAATGGATAAATACCAAAACAAATGGATAAATCCCCCTTACCCCTTGTAAATCATTGGCTTTCATTTATAAATTCAACTTTTGGGTGAACATCTCCATAACCTTTCATTAAAGCCCAAATTCTGCGATTAGTATCAACATCTTGAGATAAAATGGTGACATTTTGGTTATATTATTTAGATCGAACTCTTGTGTTGAATGAAAATCCCAGCCATCACATATCCATCACACAAATATAATAACTATCGCTTAGGAGTTAAGCTATGCACTGTTCTTTCAATATAAATAACAATAATGAGAGCTTGCAACTAATCTACAATGAAGAAAAAATATACATAAAAAGAGACAGTAATAAGATATCAGAGGAAACTCTTAATAGTAAAGAGAGTTTTGTTTTCAAATACCTTATTGAACACTCGTCAATATCAAACCCTCAATCTGCACGAGATGTTGAAGAATCTTTTAAATTACACTTTGACGAAGAGTTTAGCTTATACGCGTTAAAAAATATTATTGCTTCTATAAGAAAGAAATATCGAAGCTTATGTAAGAAAGCGAAGGTAGATAATAATAGCGAACTTATCTCTAACCTTTATAAGGTAGGTTACTTTATCGATCTCGATAAAAGCTCAACCAACCGTATCGCACCTAAGTACGACATCAACCAGTTCAAGCCCAGCCAGTTCGAGATGTTGAAACTGATGTTCAACACCTATCATCGAGAGCTGATTAAGGCTCTGATAGCCGTGTTCACCATCTCTTCCTTTTTCCTCTTCGTTGTCTACTTTTCCCAAATCCTTTATACGACGAAGATTGCGAATGAATACAGTGAGAACACCAAACACATTGCCGCAGAAGTCATGGACTACGGTTGCGATAGCCACGGGGCTGTGCACTCGCTAAGGCACTCGCTCAACCTTGATTCTGTCGTCATGACCACACCTTATGACTCCTGCTATATCTCTAAAACACGTTCTAAGATGATAGAGCTCAATCAATTAGACGACTTCTACGATAGTGCTGACTTTGCCTATTCACGCTTCATGGATACCGAGCACGACATTGAGATGGTTGCTCGAATATCTAAACGATCTATCGAAGCTCGATACAAGAACTCACTATTGCCTCTATTAGTCGATTCGATTTCCATCCAGAAGAATGGTTACCACATCTTAAACCTTGGCGAAGAGAGTAAATCTATCTATCAAACCTCCCTACCAACGGGTGCAACCATCACCTTCTACAGTGACGACATTGTTGCACTATGGATTGCGCTTTCTCTGATACTCGCCACCCTGCTTTATCGCTCCTATATTCTGGGTTTCGTGATCTACCTGTTTCGTTGGAAACACATCTCCTTTGAAGAAGAGCCGATCATCAACACCGAAGACAACTGCGTTCTCTACTACGAGTTGTTATCTCGTGTGCGTAACGTTGGCGTTTTAAGCTTCATCAACACCATGAGACGCACCAATTTACTCACCTTTCATACTATTTTACTCATCGAGACAGTCAGAAAAGCGAAGTTAAACAACAGCCATGAGATCTATGGTGTCAACGTGTGTCCGAGTGCTTTGGTAGGGTCGAACTTCGCAAGGCTCAGAGAGCATTTAGCCGCGATGGAAGCGAATGAGTTTGTCGTAGAGATTACTGAATATTCGAACATTGGCTATGGGTGTGAGGTTATCGATAACATTAAGGATATCAAAAAGCTTGGTATCACTATCGCTCTGGATGACTTTGGTACGGGCAATAACAACATCGAAATCATCAATGTTATCTCTCCGGCCTATCTAAAACTGGATCGTTGCTTTGTTAAGGATATCGAGTCAGGAGAGCATCATCAGGGTGTATTGCTCAATATCTCGGAGATTGGACGCCTATCAAATATCACAATGATTTATGAAGGTGTCGAGACGCGTAGGCAGCAATATATCTTGTGTCAGTTAGGCTACAACTTACATCAAGGTTACCTATATAGCCGGCCTAATGACTCAAAGGAGCAATAGGCCCAGCCTAATAGAAATCTTGATCAGCAACCATTCCCTATTCAAATAATCATCGCTTATACAGCTGCTTGAGAGCCCACAAGGATGTAGGCTTCAAGTGCCCTCCCCACCAAACGTGCTTTATCTAAATATAAAAATATCCGATCCATTTTCATAAAACCCTTGCCAATTCGTATAAAAAGGTTAGTGTTATACACATGTATATCACCATGCAGTTTTAATTATGACCGAATGGAAAGACGACCAACCGATCTTTAGGCAACTTGCCGCAAAGATCAGTGACCAAATTCTTCAAGGTGTTTGGTTAGAGCAACAAGCATTACCCTCTGTGCGTGCGGTTGCTGCCGATCTTAAGATCAACCACCTTACTGTCATGAAAAGCTATCAGTTACTGGTGGATGAAGACTTGGTAGAGAAAAAACGCGGCCAAGGCATGTATGTGGCCGAAGGGGCACTTCAAAAATTGAAAGAGTCTGCACACCAATCATTCATCAACACACAGATCCCAGCCATCGCTGAGACGCTAGGCATCATTGATATGAGTGTCGAAGAACTCGTGAAACAGCTAGCACAACATATAAAGGACAAGTCATGAGTACGTTACTTTCCGTGAAAAACGTAACCAAAACCTATTCAAATCAAGTGGGTGTCGAGAACATCAGCTTTGAGTTAAAACCGGGGCAAGTGCTTGGATTGCTGGGCCATAATGGCGCAGGGAAATCGACACTGATCAAATCACTGCTTGGTGGACACAGCTATCAAGGTGAGATAGAGGTTAATGGCTACCACCCTATCCACCAGCATGCAGAACTCATGCTGCACTTGTCGTACATCTCAGATGTTAACGTGTTACCCGAGTGGATGACCGTTAAGCAACTGCTTAGATACACCCAAGGTGTACACCCTAGCTTCAACAAGCAAAAAGCAGAACAGACGCTAAGCAGCACCAACATCAAGCTCTCTTCGACTATCAAGCAGCTTTCTAAGGGAATGAAGGTACAACTTCACCTTGCGATCATCATCGCGACTGACACCCAAGTGTTGATCTTAGATGAGCCTACACTTGGCCTAGATTTACTGTACCGCGATACTTTTTATCGCCATCTACTTGAGTGGTTCCACGACGGCGAACGCGCCATGATCATTGCAAGCCATGAGGTTTCAGAGATTGAACATTTATTAACGGATGTTCTGATTTTAAAACAAGGCCATTGTGTGCTGCAAAAGAGCATGGAAGACATCGAAAATGACTATTTCATTATCGAAGTCGCAAATAACCATTCAAGCGAGATACAGAAACTCAACCCACTGACCTCGCAATCAGGCCTGGGCACCACTAAGTGGTTATTGGAAGGTCAATACAAAGCGCAGGTTGAATCACTGGGTAACATCTATAACGTTGGTCTCGCAGATCTATTCCTTGCAACACAGATGGAGAAGGCATAATGCATCCAAGTTTTTACATGCTAGAAAAAGAACTCATCGAGCACAAAGTTAACACTCGATTGCCTCTGTTTGTCGCGTTATGTGGTTTCTTACTGTTCGTTGGTCTGTTCTTTAATGGCGCAGCACAACATGAGTTTTTCTTTGAAATGCAAGTGAACGGTGACGTGAGCGACATCCACAGAGAGTTCGCACAAGATCTCAACTCAGTGATCTACTTTGGCGCGGGCCTTATTTCACTGATCCTGTCGACGCTATATATCCCTAAAACGCTGCGTAAAGAGCGCCAAGAAGGCAGTTCGATGTTTTGGAGAAGTATGCCGGTATCTAACGCAATGACTCACGGCGTGAAGCTAGGATTCGGTTTAGTGGTTATTCCGGCTATCTGTGCATTGTTAGTGCTGTTCGCAGATTTTCTATTCTGGATATTGAACGTCTCAAGTGAACAACAACTGGCGCTATTGGTTGAGCAGCAATCTCTGTTTTATGTGCTGAGCAACTGGGTCGTGTTTTTTGGACGAATGATGTTAGTTGCACTGGTTTTATTGCCACTGGCAACCGTCACTCTAGCGATTTCGCAGCTGGTAAACTCTCCACTGCTTGTCATTTTCATCTCAAGCTATGCGATTAAGTTCCTCTCTGTCGCCGTGTTTGGGTTCTATGGCATCAATGACTTCCTATCTCTCATCGCGTCATTGCCAATGAATGTGCTCATAGCAAGCAACCCATTAAGTGCGATTGCAGAAGCGCCGATTTTATCTTTAGGTATTTATGCACTGATCGGTGTTGGTGGCTATCTGCTGAGCCTAAAGCTGAACCGAACCGATGATGTCAGTTTGAAGACGCTCTTCCAACGTTAACGCATTCGCTCCTGACGTTGGTGTTATCTCTCCCGAGCAGTTAACCACATCAGATATCAAAATCTAAATCAAAGCTTCTGAGAAATCGGGAGCTTTTTTTGATCACGACTTTGCCAATACAGAAATGAGTAACAAGAACAAAGGGACAAAAGGGTTTTAGTAGGAGTAATAGAGTGAAGCAACAAGAGAATCTAAGAGGAAGTATTAATGAGCTGACATTGAATGCATTGTTGTTAATGCCTGTCAGCTCTTTGGGGGATGATTTCTTTAGTCGCCGACCAGATGAAGGTCCTTGAGAGTGCTAATGAAATCGATTTGTTGCGTTTTACATTTGATTAAGCTTTTCAGCTTTTTTTTATCTTAAAGCTTTACGATTTAAAGCTTATTTCTTTGAAGCTTCTTTCGCTGTGTCTTTCCAGTATTGGATGCGAACGCGATGAAGCTGTGCTCTTCTCATTTTTTTCATAAGGGATATTTCCTTTTCTTTAACTGCTCTTCATGAGCTATTTTTATTGCCAACCATTCGAATCTAACGGTGTTTGATGTCCAGATCAATGATACAAATCACAAAATTTATAGAGTTTTGAGTACCATTTACATCAAAGTATGACCTAGATATCAACTATGGCTCAATTCAATCCTATGAGCCGCTCTTCAAAATTAAGGTTAGTTCTCTCAGATGACAAATTCATTTCAGTATCAATACAGTTCAATGATACTAATTTAATAGACCGGACCAACGCGGATTTAGTTCCAACGTCTTATTTTTTATTGCTCACATCGCCCCTAAAGTTACGCTGTAACCAACGATGTATTCAATGTGAACAATTAATCGCCACATTAGCCTATACGTCACAACATCAAAATGGGATTATGTTTGTAACGGGTAAAGCTTTTTATAGAAAAAAGCCGTAGTGGACAAAATTAAATAGACGTAATTAAATGGACGTAATTATGAGTAAAGTAATTCTGCAAGGGCATATTCTAGTGCCAGACAACGACCTAGAAGCAGTGACACATGCCTTGGTTGTGCACAAAGAACTGACACTAGAAGAACCTGGTTGTATTGTGTTTCGAGTCAGTCAAAGCACGCTTCAACCTAATCGCTTTGAAGTGTATGAAGAATTCACTAGCCGAGAAGCATTCGAAATGCACCAACAGCGAGTAAAAGCCTCTGAATGGGGTGAAATCTCCCAGAACGTGACACGTCATTACCAAGTCACTGATGTTCCGACATCATAATGATACATCCGCTAGCCAAACGCATCGTCACGTTGATCAAACAAGATCCCTTACGAATTAAGGTTTTAGACTGTGTCGCTCAGTTGGATTTGCCGCAGTGTTATGTCGCTGCGGGCTTTGTGAGAAACCTCGTTTGGGATCACCAGCATGGTTATGCCTCCCCGACTCCATTCAATGATATTGATGTGATCTACTTTGATCCCATTGATACCTCTTACGAATCGGATCTTAGATACGAGGCTCAGCTTAAACAACGGTTACCCGAACTGAATTGGCAAGTTCGCAATCAAGCCTACATGCACACTAGAAATGGGGATGAACCTTACCAAGGCTCATTGGATGCGATGAGTTATTGGCCAGAGAAAGAAACCGCCGTCGCCGTGAAACAAAGCCTCCATGGAAACATCGAGTGTATTTCTGCCTTTGGCTTAGAGAGTTTGTTTGATTTGCAAATCACACCCAATCCAAAGCGTAGCCGAGATATCTTTGATCAAAGAGTGCAATCCAAAGGTTGGCTAACCCAGTGGCCCAAGTTAACGATGAGTCACAGTTAACTAGCAGTCGAATTCAAACGCTAAAACCATTGACTAAAAGTCCAATCAGATCGAACATGCCCCACTTATTAGCTTATTAAGTTAGTAATTAACCAACTCATCAACCACGCGTGGCGACTAGCTGCTACGCTCTCTCGTCATACTGAGTAACGACCATGAACCAACAATACATGCTGCAAGCACTCGAAGCTTCGCGCCAAGCCTTACCTGATTGCCAACCAAACCCGCCAGTAGGGTGTGTTTTGGTGAAAGACGATAAGGTGGTGTCTGTTGGATACACGCAAAAAGTCGGCGGAAACCACGCCGAGGTTGAAGCACTCAATAACTATAACGACAAAACGGACGGAACAATGGAAGGGGTTACCGCTTACGTAACTTTAGAGCCATGTTCGTTTGTCGGCAGAACACCCGCTTGCGCCAATACATTGGTTAAAGCAGGTGTAAAACACGTAGTCGTGGCGATGCTAGACCCAGACCCTCGTAATAATGGTCGTGGAGTTGCCATCCTTGAATCGCACGGCGTGAAGGTGGATGTGGGGTTATGCCAAGCGCAAGTGAGCGCCTTTTTAACCCCTTACCTTGGTAAGTCCTAGATCTTAAACAGCCAGTATTAGTTCAATTTCACTCGGTAAAGCGGATTGACTGGCTTATCGACAAAATACGACCAGATATGAACATAGACGGCATGTTGGTTAGGGAACGGCGCTAACGCTTTTGCCTCTTCTAAATTGCACCAACGGTAGTCTGTGTGTTCATCATTCAGTTCAATCACTTGGTTGGGCGAGCATAGCACTGCAAACACGGGGATTAGCTGAATCACATTCACGTGCGCCTCATAAAACTGCTCCAGAAACTGCGCGTTATACAAAGCTTCCACTTTAATTTGGGTCTCTTCTTCAAACTCGCGCACGATAGCCTGCCAGCCTGTTTCTCCCGCTTCAATCGAGCCTGCGACATGACACCAAAACTCACCTTTAACACGCTTCATTAATAGCATTTTCATTTGTCCGTCGATCTCTGAAATAGCGACACCGGAAACAATCGAAGTATTGAGTGGAATCATAACGTTACCTTAGTTTTCATAAGAGGGCAGCAAGGCTACCACCCTTGGTTTGTTAAATTGTCTTCTATGATTAAAAACGAGAAGTTACTCATCAATTAATGGTGTTCAAGCTATAACTCATGGGTTCAGTATTAACCGTCTCGCTTAGCTATCCAGTAATAGAACCATTTCTTATTTGAGGCGCTTTTCGATAAAGAGTAGAATCGCCGCCTTGTACTGTGTTTAACGTCTCTAAACATACACAGTAGACTCACAACCATTTATCACCACGATATAAGTATTAATACGACTATGCACTCATCAAAACCAACGCACGACTCAGAAAACAGCCACACACCTGAGCATTGCTTCACTCGTTTTCAACAGCCGATCGAGTCATATTCGTTGCCTGAGCGTTTCACATTCCCGTTCTACTACGAACCGCACCCACTGTGTGAAATCGCTTCTCATCAGCTTCAACAATATCTAGAAACTCAAACCGACTGGCAGCATGACTTCGGACTGGATTCTGACGCTGGTCGCGGCAAAATGTTTGGTGTGTTATTGGTGAAAAGCCCTGAAGGTGAATTGGGGTACTTCTCTGCTTTTTCAGGGAAAATCGCCGACCAAAACCTACTGCCTCACTTTGTACCGCCCGTGTTCGACATGCTCAGCAGCGACAGCTTTTTCCATCAAGACACAGCCGACATGATGGCTGTCAACGCTGAGTTTAAAGCGCTGCAAGCAAATACTGAATACCTTGAATTGTGCGAGCAACTGGCACAGCAAAAAGCGCAAGCCGAGCAAGAGATTGAAGCTCAACGTCTATTGATTATTGAAGGCCGAAAAACGCGTAAAGAACAACGTGAACAAGGTAAAGAAAACCTTGATGAGCAAACTTTCGAACAGCTAAATAATGAGCTAAACAAAGCCAGTGTTGCCGACAAGAACCAGCAGAAGTACCTAAAACTTAACTGGGAACAGACCCTGCAAGTGTTGCAAGCTAAAGTTGATGTGTTCAACACTCAACTGGCTGAGCTAAAAGAGCAAAGAGCACACATTTCTCATCAGCTTCAACACAAGTTGTTTTCACAATACGCTTTCCAAAATGCGGAAGGAAGCGTTGAAGACCTTAACCAAATCTTTGAAAACACGCCAAACAAGATACCACCAGCTGGCTCTGGCGAATGCGCTGCGCCTAAATTGCTGCAATACGCGTACTTACATGGTTACACGCCACTGGCATTGGCTGAATTTTGGTGGGGCCGCTCTCCAAAGTCGGAAATCCGCAAGCACAAGAAATACTACGCTTCTTGTCAGAGTAAATGTGTGCCGATTTTAGGCCATATGATGAAAGGCCTAGAAGTCGATCCAAACCCATTGCTAGAGAACCCAGCAGAAGGCAAAGAGCTGGATATTCTGTTCCAAGATGAGCACATCGTGGTAGTACACAAGCCAGCAGGTTTTCTATCCGTGCCGGGTAAAACCATCAAAGATTCCGCCTACACACGTGTTCAAGAAATGCATCCCGATGTTGAAGGCCCATTTGTGATTCATCGCTTAGACATGGCGACCTCTGGCATTCTAATCTTCGCTCTCACACGACGTGCGAACAAGAGCTTACAGAAGCAGTTCATTACTCGTGAAGTCGAAAAGCGTTACGTGGCAATGATTGAAGGCGTTCTAACAGAAAATGAAGGCTATGTTCGACTGCCATTGCGTGGTGATTTGTATGACCGCCCTCGTCAAATTGTCTGCTTCGAACACGGCAAGCCAGCAGAAACCAAATGGGAAGTGATTGAGCGAAACGGGCAAACCACTAAGGTTTACCTGCATCCTAAAACAGGGCGTACACACCAGTTGCGTGTTCACTGTTCACACCAAGAAGGCCTTAACATGCCTATCGTCGGTGACGGCTTGTATGGCAATAAAGCCGACCGATTGCACTTACACGCAGAAAGACTTGCGCTGCACCACCCAGTCACCAAAGAGTGGATGGAATTCCAGTTCGACGCCGAATTCTAAAATCTCTCATTAGTACCGAGCTTTGATAAGGAGTCACAACCGCTTGTGGCTCCTACCTCTTTTGGGTATATATCCACGCTTATTGCACTACATCAAGATTCACTTTGTTGTGAAGAGTAGCATGCCCACCTTCTTCTCTCCTTGAGGCCTTTGATATGTCATCAGCTGCTTTGAATTTACAACCTAACAAACTGACTTCCCCATTAATTGCGACTCAAGCACCGAGCTTGAAGCCACTTACATCCAAAAAGCCAGACTTAAACTCGGCAATGCTTAACTTAATTGAAGAAGTTAAAAACGAACTCCCACTTTACGAGTCAGAGACGTTTATCTGTGGTCCAAAAGGAAATTGCTCGGGTTGCTCTAAGAAACTACTAGAGATGGTCGACAGTGAGTTAATGTATTGGGAGCACAGTATTTCCATTGGCCAAGGCCCCAACTTCGAGGAACTGCGCCGCTTTGGTAAGCTATGCAGCAGTGTTAGACGCGGTTTAGAGCGTAACGGTTTAGTCGAAAAGCGCCCAAAGAAAAGATAACAAGCCAACTCGATAATCATTACAATGTGTCGTTGGCGATCACAAGCTACCCTGCTACTAACTGATTGAACTCGTTAGCTATAAAAGTAATAATGTTTTGTAATACAATTCAGTATACAGACCGACTTCGTAGATTCGGACTCATAGAGATAAGTTCATCGATACTTTCACCATATTCTTGAACAACTCTATCCTTCTTGTCTGACGTGCCTTAACCTTCTGTATATCAATATCACATCAATTAGAAACCTACCTTGGACAACGGAGAGCGACCTTGAAGAGACCACAACCAGTACTGGGAAAGACCGGTATGCTATTTTTTCTCGTCATAATAAGTGCTTTCCCTCCATTGACCATCGACCTTTACTTACCTGCGCTTCCGCAGATGGTCGAGGTGTTTAATACTGACCGATCAATGGTCAACCTAACCCTGAGCAGCTACTTCGTTACTTACGCCATCGGTCTTTTGTTCTGGGGGCCGCTCAGCGAAAAATTTGGTCGTAAGCCGATCCTATTAATTGGATTAGCGAGCTATATGGTCGCGAGCATATTGTGCGCGATGACCAATAGCATCGAACAGTTGATTAGTGCTCGTGTATTCCAAGCCTTTGCTGGCAGTGCTATCACCGTTATCGCTACCGCCATTGTCAAAGATCTTTATGACGGCCGAGAACGTGAAAAGATCATGGCGACTATCATGTCACTGGTGATCATCGCGCCAATGGTTGCGCCTGTATTTGGTGCCTTTCTACTGAAAATTGCTTCTTGGCGAATGATGTTTGTCACGCTCGCCATTTTTAGTGCATTTGCGTCAGTATTAGCTTGCTGCTACCGAGAAACACTCGAAAACAAATACCAAGGTTCTATATTCCGATCATGGGGAAGAATGGGCGTGGTCATGAAAAACCGCTCGTTCGTCAAGCTGCTGGTCATTTTCTCTATCATACCGATGGCGTTGATGGGCTTTCTTGCGGCGGGTTCTTATATCTACATCGATCACTTTGGATTGACCGAACAACAGTTTAGTTACGCGTTCGCATTCAATGCACTGTGCGCCTCATTTGGTCCAACAATTTACATGAAGTTGTCCTACCGAATGCCGGTTCAAAAGGTCATCTCAGGATGTTTTGCTTTATTAGCGCTTGCGGGAATCTTCACCCTAACCATTGGCGACCTGTCCCCTTGGTTCTTCATGTTCATCGCTGCACCAGCGACATTAATGGCGATCATCATGCGAGTACCGGGGACCAACTTGATGTTGAATCAACAAGATCATGACACGGGCTCTGCCGTCGCACTGATACAGTTCTTCAGCATGATTTGTGGCTCGCTTGGCATGGTATTAGTTTCAATCCGCCCAGAGTCACTGATTGAAAACCTAGGCTTTATCCAATTATCCATCGGTACGCTAGGCGGCCTGATGTGGCTAATGGTCAGAAACAAAGAGTTCGTGACTAATAAGCTGAATTAAAGCTCTCAAGCCTAATTGTCATTCACACTACAATAAACTTGAAAACCGCTATAACGAAATTAGAAACCGTCTACATAGGCGGTTTTCTTGTATTTGAAGACGTACATTGAATTTTCAAGCCATGAGTTTCACGCACAAAAAAGCTCCTATTAAGGAGCCTTCTTATCAGAGCCAGTGAGCACTCAGTTTGGTCAATTGTTACTAAGCTTGAGCCACTTGACGTGCTGGGTGTTTAATAAACACAGCAACCACAGCCACGATTGCAAGAGCAAAACAGTAGTAAGAGTTAGCTACAATATCCAAAGGCGATAGGTTAAATACCGAACCTAACAGCAATACCTGCGCACCGTAAGGCAACACGCCTTGAATCACACAAGAGAAGATATCCAACAAGCTTGCAGAACGACGTGGAGACACATTGTTCTCTTCCGCCAATTGACGAGCCACACTACCAGACACAATAATCGCTACCGTGTTGTTTGCAGTACATAGGTTCACCATAGATACCAAGCCAGCAATGCCTAGCTCACTCGCACGACCATTCGCTTGCTTAGAGTGTGAAGAGCCAAACGCACGAATCACACCACTTACTAAGTTAGTCAGGAACGCCAATCCACCTTGACGACGCATTAGCTCACTCAAACCGCCAATTAGCATCGACAATAAGAAAATCTCCTGCATGTTGCCAAAGCCTGCATAGATATCTTGAGCGTAATCAGTCATACCGTAGTTCTCAACAGAACCTAGGCTCACGCCACCCGCCAGCAAGATACCAATCGCCAACACGACAAAGACATTCATGCCCGATACCGCAAGAATCAAGATAGTGATGTACGGAAGGACTTTTAGCCACTCGATTGGACCTGTTTCAGGAACCTGAGTTGCCGTGCTGTTGAAAGCAAAGATAACAATCGCGATAAGTGCAGCAGGAAGTGCAATGCGGATGTTCTCTTTAAACTTATCTCTCATCTCACAGCCTTGCGAGCGTGTCGCGGCAATCGTGGTATCAGAGATGATAGAAAGGTTGTCACCAAACATAGCGCCACTTAGCACTACGCCAGCGGTTAGAGGAATACTCATGCCAGCTGAGTCAGCAATGCCTAGTGCAACAGGAGCAACCGCAGCGATAGTACCCATAGAAGTACCCATTGCCGTCGCAATGAACGCCGAAATAAGGAAGATGCCCGGTAGGATCATGCTCGTTGGGATAGCAGATAGACCAAGATTTACCGT
This sequence comes from Vibrio sp. 10N.261.55.F4, assembly GCF_041470465.1. Taxonomy (NCBI): domain Bacteria; kingdom Pseudomonadati; phylum Pseudomonadota; class Gammaproteobacteria; order Vibrionales; family Vibrionaceae; genus Vibrio; species Vibrio sp. 10N.261.55.F4. The sequence goes on from NZ_JBFRMM010000021.1 coordinate 195,202, forward strand.
CGCGTCCACGCCACCAGAAGCTTTAGCTACAGCCGCAAAAGCACCCGCCAATAGGTAGATCATACACATTGCAATAATGTCTTTGTGACCCACACCACCTAAGAACTGCTCGATCGCACGGTTCAATTTATCTTTGCTCAATAGCAACGCTAACATCACGGCAGGCAGAGCCGCAATCGGAGCTGGAAGCTGATAGAAAGCAAAATCGACGCCTTGTAGCGACAGGTATGTACCCACGCCAATAAACAGCGCAAGGAAAACGATCAGAGGGATAAGCGCCACTGCAGAAGGGGCAATTACCGCGTTAGAATTTTTTGAATTGGACATGGAACGACAACACAATAGAACAGGAAGGTGAGCAGACTAATGTCACACTTAGAACTTGTCAACGTCTAGACGTCTAAACGCCTAATTTAATGCAAAGTAATAAGAACCCTATTAAGCATCACGTAATAAAAAAGGCTATTTACTCATCAGTAAACAGCCTTTCGATAACAGATAGTGCGCCGCTAGAAGTTAGCGTTTCTGCTTGAACGTTACTTGGTATTCACCAATGCCTTCGTAGTGGAAGGTCGTTGGCTTATCGAATCCCATTTCTACAATACCGCAGTAAGAGCCCGTGATAATGGCTTCACCCGCTTGGAAATCAACACCACGACGTGTCATGTAATTAATCAGCCAGTAAATTGGGCTTGGTGGCAGTGTATTCGGGTGCTTACCGTCGAATGCTTGAACTTGCTCGCCTTGAGTCACTTCAATACTGATCTCTGCAGAAGTGAACGCTTTTTCGCGATCAATCTCAGAGCCAATAAATAGACCTTGGTTTACTAGGCCATCGGCCAGCTTTTCATAGAACTCAGCGCCGCTGTCATCCGCAAAACGAGACTGCATTAACTCAAGTGCCATGTGGCAAGAACCAATCGCTTCGTTGATTTGCTCTTCGCTGTAGCCTTCTTGGCTTGCAGGCAGGCTCTTAGCAAGCGTAAATGCGATTTCAGGCTCAACGCGTACTACACCGTTGTCAGCAAACAGTTCACAAACTTCGCCTTGTTGAACGCTGCCCGAGAAGATTGGCGCAACAACAAACTTGTCTTCAGCCAGAGGAAGTAAGCACTTCCAACCGCCGACTTTATCGCTTTTCAAATCGATCATTGAAGATTGGATCTTTAGCGCATCTTCCAAGTTATTCGGACGGTACTGTTCGTCCAATCTTGGTGCTTTGGTGCCAGCAACACGACGACTCAACAGTTCTTCAGCTGCTTGTTTAAATACATTTGTCATATAATACCACCTTTAGTTTTATAACCTGTATAATATCGGATTTCTTGAAGCTTGAATAGACAATTAAACAACGAAGCAACACCGCAAATTCAGCCATCAATTTTCGCATATTCTAGACGCAGACAACTGAAATTATTTTGATTTAAAGACAACAAAAGCCAGTAAGTTCGTTACTGGCTTTTCGATGTGTTACTGATGATTAGGCTTTACTGCCCTTTCAAGGTCTTCTTCAAATTCTGCATGAAGTTTCTGAAGTGAGGCATAAAATCAACAAACAGAGGGTGTTTTCTATCTTGCATCATCAATGGGCCTAACAAGCGAATGCTCACTCCTAGTCGCGCTGCTGATTGCTCATCTAAGCCGCTGTCATGTTTGATCTTCTCAACAATCGCGAACATATCTTCTCTGTCTTCAATTTCAAACTGCATGGTTTGAAGTTCACGATCTTCTTTGATGTTCACTTCTTCGATAGTGATACGGTAGTTATTGTGTTTGCCTGTGAATGCTTTCATTTGGACCTCCTAAAATGCTTAAAAAGTGTTTTGGTTAGCTCTTCATGAATCGTTCGAGCTTAGGTTTAACCGTCATCGACATCACGACCATGATCGCAAGGCCAATGGGAAGTGCGGCAATAAATCCATTAAACCATCCACTGGTAAACGCCGATGTATCCGAAAATCCAATGTTATTTGCCGCTGTTACAAATGCCATCATGGACTCCATTATGAATGCCATGATCAGTCCTACGATCAGGTTGCGAACTTTCTCGCTATAAGTTGTGAACACTCTAGCAACGGCTTTGGTGACTAAAGCCATCATCACCGTGCCCATTGGCATCATGATCACGACAACAAGGGCTAACGAAGAAAGCCAGTTGCCAATAAATTCCTCGCCGAATCCGACATTCATGTAGGTCATCACGGCCGTTAAGCTGCCGCCAATGGTTAGCATTAAGCTCATCATGACCAAAATTTTATATAAAACGGGTGTACCTTTTTGCTCAGGAAGAGTTGGCGTTAGTGTTGCTTGAATCGTCATATCTATTTCCTGTGTTGAATTTACGAATAATTAAGTTGATAATGTCAACTATAAATATGGTGGTTGATATTGTCAACTACATTTCTGAGGATCGTTTATGTCTGATAACACATCGCTAGAATCCATCTTTCGCTTGGTGCACTCTTTGAAACGTCAAATGAGCGAGCAGATTGAGAGCTTAGATTCTGAGATCGCACCCATGAATATTCGTGTCATGAAGATCATTACTAAGAAGTCTCCATGTACCGCTATCGATATCGCACACTTCCTAGATCGTGATAAAGCACAGGTCACTCGGCTCATTAATGCCTTGATCAATCAGGAACTTGTGAAGAAGTCTCCGAACCCGGAAGACAAGCGCAGCCAGTTATTGGTTCTGACTGATAAGGGTCAAGAGATCATGAGTAAGGTCTCGGATATCGATCGAGACATGCTGAAGAGAATGACCAAAGGCATGGCCGAAGACGAGTTAGAACAATTCAGAAAAATTGCGAAGAAAATGGCGCAGAACTTAGAAAGCTGATCTTAAAAATAAAACGAAAAAACGCCACCGAATCGTAAGATCGGTGGCGTTTCGTGTATAAGTTGGGTTGTACAGCTTAGTGGTTTAGCTATGTCTATTTGGATGACAGCTCTAATTCGATGCTAGTTTCCACCATGCCTGAACAGGTACAGGCTCTGAGATCACCAAACGTTCACCCATCACCGGGCTTACCATTTGTACATCTCGCTCTTTGCTTATCGCCAGTGCTTGTTCCATTGGGTCTTGCCAATCATGCATAGAAAGGTCGAAGGTACTGTTGTGGATTGGCATCATCACCTTACCTTGCAGATCAATGTGTGCCTGAACACTCTGTTCTGGGAACATATGAATATCCGCCCAAAGTGAGTTATACGCACCCGTTTCAACCATGGTTAAATCAAACGGCCCAAAACGGTCGCCAATCTCTTTAAAGCCATTGAAGTAACCAGAATCACCGCTAAAGAAGACTTTCTTGTCTGAAGCGTTAATAACCCAACTGCCCCACAGTGTTTGGTCACGATCAAGCAAGCCACGACCAGAGAAATGCTGTGTCGGTGTCAACGTGAACTCAATGTCTGAGGCCGTTGCCGATTCCCACCAGTTCAATTCGATGATCTTCTCTTTATCCACGCCCCACTTTTCCAACAGTGCGCCCACTCTTAATGGCACTAAGAACGTCCCTACTTTGTCGGCTAATACCTTCACGGCACCTTTGTCTAAATGGTCGTAGTGATCGTGGCTGATCACCACCACATCAATATCGGGTAGGTCTTGCAGTGTGATTGGTGTCGGATGAAAACGCTTTGGTCCCATCCATTGCACCGGTGATGCACGATCACTGAACACAGGGTCAGTCATCACTAACTTGCCATCCAGCTTCATCATCACGCTTGAGTGACCTAAGCGGTAAGCAACGTCGTCTTGTTCTTCGATCAATTGCTCAGCTGTCATTGGAATCAAAGGCAATGCAGCGCGCGGCACTGGCTCGTTTCTTTCCACAGTCACGTATGCTTTCAAGATTGAAAAAATATCAGACATACCCGATTTGTATTCCAACTCACTGTTAGCAAACTTCTTTGGAAGCTTATCTAGATTGTCGTTTGATTGTGAACCTGTGCTTACGATAGCGACCACGGCAAGTACTCCTAAAATCGGTAATAGATATTTTTTCATTGGTATCTCTTTAACCGTTGGGATAGACCCAACACATAAACTACACCGACTAGTTTATATGCCAAAACCAAAAAGTAAACCACCGAGTGTAATTTTTAATTTATCTAGACGTAAGCGTGTCAAAGTCGATTTTGGAAAAACCAATTTTGGCAACGAGTTAACTTAGTTATTTAGCTAGTCAGAAAGGTTAATCAGCAGACCATACATTCTTGAAATCTGGCCATCCCCAGTTGGTAATGGCCACGTTTTTCAAAATGCCTTGAAAACGCACGGTTTGTAGGTGATGGAACATAGGCACTAGCCAATAATCAGAAATCAACGTCGATGCAACAGGCTCCAACTCTGCCAAGTAATTAGGCAGTTCCACGGATGCTTTATGACTATCCAAGCGCTGCTTGAGCCAATCGCTGTTCATCTCTCCCAAAGCAGAGTGCAAAACAGGGTCGTTCATCATCCACGAGAACAGCGAAGACGGAGCATTGTCATCGAGGTTCAAGTTACACAGCACCAAGTCCTCCTTTAACTCGCCACTCTGAGATAACTGAGCCAATTCTCGAAAACTGTAGGTGTTCACCTCAACTTCCACACCATATCGTTTGAGTATGTCAGATACGCAAATCGCACATCGATACAACGCATAATAATCGTAAACCGCTATACTCATCTTTTTCGGCAGTTGTGTCTCTTTCGAAGGCGTTCGATACAATTTCTGCCAACTTGGCAATATGTTCTGAGCCAAAGAGACACTGAATAATCCTTGGTTTTGCTCCAGTTGCGCCAAAATAGCCTGAGGGTTTGCAAGGGCTGATAGGTACTTACGTTGCTCGTCGCTTAACGGATTCACTGCTGAGTTTTGATTGAACAGAACAAACAAACAACCATCTTCGATTCGACTACGAAGCCCGTCAGTTTCAGCCGAGACTAGCTCAGTGTCGCTTTTCCCTAATTGGTGAAAACAGGCGGAGTCTTCATAAGGTGACACCTGCATCTGGCTATCATCGAATCGAGCACTACCTGTCATCGACTCTTCAAACTGCCAAATAGTCACTTCATCGGTTAAAGAGCGACACCCGTAAAAGTGTTCGAATGCCGAGAGCTTGATGCGCTCACTATTGGTTTCAACCACTCTGAAAGGGCCAGTACCGATCACAGCATGAGACATTGAGCTCAATGGTAATGGTTCACGCATCACTTGCTCGGCGGGTTGAATCGAATACTTAACACCAGCAAGCAACCCCGCAAAACCTGTGTCCGCTTGGGTTAATTTAAAACTGATCCTCAATGGCTGTTCACTGTAGATGGAAGAAACATGATCTAACTCAGCTTGATAGAAAGGCAGAGCTTGTAAAGCAGTAAACAAAGCAACCAGCTGCTTGGCATCAACTGGCTGACCATCATGAAATGTCAGACCGGGGCGCAGATAGAAAGTCCAAACCAGTTGCTCAGTGTCATATTCCCAATGGTGAGCTAGTTCAGGCTTTAACTCACCTTTACCATTACACGTCACTAGGCAGCTAAACACCTGTCTGATCAAAAATCGTTCGCTACTGCGGTGTATATGGTGCGGAAACAAATCCTCAAACTTACGCTTATAGGTTAATTGAACGTGCAGCAGCCCTTCACGCATGGTCGCGCCGGAAGTTTCTTGCAGTAAAGAACCAAACACAGCGCGGTCATTATCCAATATGGAAAGTGCTTTTTCGTACTTGCCCTGCTCTATCAGTTTAATTGCAACATGCTGCGCCAACTCTGAATTGCTAAAACGCAGTGTTAAGTTAGAGCGTTGATTCCTGCCAACTTTTGGCTCCCACACCACCCATTCAGCTTGATGCATCTTACCAAGTAAAGTTCGAGCGTGACGCAAGCTTGTAAACAGCATATCCGCTACTTCGGCTAGGGTGACTGAATGAGAAATGTTTGGCTCGAACGATTCTAGCCGCGTGTAGTAACGCATCATGTTTAGATCAGACAAATAGTGAACCTTTTAAAGATAGCTCTTCCTAATTAAGCTCATTATAAAACACATTCATCAAAAAGTAGTGTAATGCGACCAAAACAGGAACAACCAATAAAAATACCATCTGTTTTTTAGTTCCTCTTAATTATCCATAATGAACGGGTCAGCAACAAACCATAGGTTGTAAATAAAGCCTAACCAGAGAGAGTAATGACCATGAGAAAATACTATCTTAACAAGCTAAAAAGCACCTGCAGTAAGCTCGAAAGAGAAGCACTACGAACACTTTTAGATCTATGTAACTGGCGTTATTAGTACACTTTTTAGCACCGAGTAAACGCGAGTTGGGTACAACCTAATATGCTCCTACCCCCAATATGAGTTAGGTCTCAACTCGCTTTTCCATTCCAATTCCCCTCTCAAGCCTGCTGTACCAATAGCTCACACAATCGATAAATTTCCGTTGTCGACTCGACAAATTTAATTCGTTTTCTTAGTTGAACGAAAAGCCTTAAGGTTCGCCCCGAAGCAAGCAAGGAGCCTCAGAAAAAACTGAAAGCTCAGCTAACAACTAATTTATTTGCAGTTACCAATCAGGTATTAACTAAGGAAACGCCATGCGTATCGCAATTCTTTCTCGCAACGAAAATCTATACTCTACCGCTCGTCTAAAGCAGGCTGGAGAAGCACGTGGTCATCAGGTCGATGTTATCGACACGTTGCACTGTGATATAGATATCGCGAGTAACAATCCGAAGATTCGCTACATGGGTGAAGAGCTACCTCAATACGATGCTGTTATTCCACGTATTGGCGCTTCCATTACCTTTTACGGAACTGCGGTTGTTCGCCAATTTGAAATGATGGGCACTTTTTGTATCAATGAGTCAGTAGCAATCAGTCGCTCTCGCGACAAACTGCGCTCACTACAACTGTTGTCTCGTAAAGGTATTGGCTTACCAAAAACAGGTTTCGCTAGCCGCCCAGACAAGATTCAAGACCTGATCAAAAACGTAGGCGGCGCGCCACTTGTGATCAAGCTTCTTGAAGGCACTCAAGGTATCGGCGTTGTACTAGCAGAAACAAACAAAGCAGCAGAAAGCGTTATCGAAGCGTTCATGGGCCTAAAAGCGAACATCTTGGTTCAAGAGTTCATTGAAGAAGCAAATGGCGCAGACATCCGTTGTTTTGTTGTTGGCAACAAAGTAATTGCTGCAATGAAGCGTCAAGCTGGTGAAGGTGAATTCCGCTCTAACCTGCACCGTGGCGGCACTGCTCAGCTGGTTAAACTAACCAAAGAAGAGCGCGCAACAGCAATCAATGCAGCGAAAATCATGGGATTAAACCTATGTGGTGTAGATATCCTACAATCTAAGAACGGCCCAGTAGTAATGGAAGTAAACTCTTCTCCAGGCCTAGAAGGCATCGAGAAAGCAACGGGTAAAGATGTAGCAGACATGATTTTCGAATTCATCGAGAAGAATGCAAAACCAAACGCTAACCGTACTCGTGGCAAGGGCTGATTGAATACCGATAACTCATGATTGGAAAGAAAATGAACAATAAAATGATCATAGGGAATACCGAAGCACTTTGCTTACCAGAGTTAGGGATAACTGGACTACATACACGTGTTGATACAGGGGCTAAAACCTCTTCTCTACACGTAGACAATCTACTATGTGTTAAATCAAATGGTGAGAAATTCGTAGAGTTCGACCTTCACCCAGACGTTTATCACCTAGAAGAGACGGTGCGCTGCAAGGCGAAACTGAAAACAAGTAAGAAAATTAAATCATCTAACGGCGAAGTTGAACACCGTTGCGTGATTGAAACCATGCTAAAAATCGGTGGCCAACAATGGCCGATCGATATCACGCTAAGCAACCGTCAAGACATGACTTACATGATGTTGCTTGGACGTCAAGGCATGAGTGACAAAGTGATTGTTGACCCTGCGGGTGAATTCCTGCTGACTCACTAATCCGAGTCATCGTAACCGCTCCACAGGTTATAACTAAAGCTACTCACAACGATATAAGGCCAGTCTCATGACTGGCCTTATTGCTATCTATTTTTCTATTTCTACTTTCAGCTCTGAATACACGACTTTGCATTCAGACTTCTGATCTATTTCTTCGATTTACCATGAGATTGAAAACCAAATCGCCAAATCGATAACAGTAATTTCTTGGTTTTGATTTTCGTCACTCGCCAATGTGTAACAGGCCTTCTTGGGGCACTCATCAGCAGATGTTCAAAAGCCTTCTGACTGAAATCGACTCGCCCGCCATGTGCCACCAGCAAGGTATCAAGCTGCATGTCGTAAATACGCGATACAGACGCTCGATACTTATTAGGGTGAAAGATAGGAAATGGCGGAATCAGCTTCTTCTTAACCTCGACCATTAAATCGGCTACATAAGCCACGCTGTGTGATGGGCAATAGACAGAAAGATCACGGTCGGTATGGCCCGGGGTTTCTAGAACCAACCAATCATCAAATCCCGGAATGCTATCCCCATCAGACAGCTTGTAATCCGGCTTTAACTTTCTTGAATACCATAGGTTTGCTTTAGGCTTGCCTAAGCGGTTCGCCATCCACCTAGCAAGCGCTAAGTCGGTCAGGTGCATCAAAATGCCATCGATGCCGTGATACCAATCCTTGTCTCTGTTTGCTGCCACCAAGTTACAGTTCGTCAGCTTTCTGAGCGTATGCGCAGCGCCTGCATGATCGGGATGCATGTGCGTCACAACTACAGTGTGTAGGTCGCTAAATTCACGGCCAAGCTCATCTTCAATGAAAGCCCTAAGATGAGGAATATCCGCACGGCACGCACCATCAAGTAACAGCAACCTATCTGGGTACTCTACGAGATACATGTCTTGGATGTAACCTTTAATGGTATGCAGCTGCAAACCCACTCCTTGTGATAATTCAACTGGTCAGACCTACACCATAGCAAACTCACATTTATTTGTAACAAATTTGTTAACTATAAAATCACATCAAAGTACCATGCTCTTCCGCTCTTTTATCGTGACGACAAAATACGTGATTTGTTGACCTAAGTTATTAGGACTATATATGCGCCTCTAATTTATTGTCTGAGTGCTATACATGAACCAACTAATCGATGCTCTTTCTACCCAAGGCTACTTTGTTTGGGATGACTTCTTAACTCATGAAGAAGTGGTGGCATTGAGGGATTGCATTCCAGAGAACTGGAAAAAGGCTAGGATTGGCCGTAACGATGAAGTAACGCGAGAGTCGACCATTCGTAGTGACAAGATTCAATGGGTGCGCCGCGATATGGGTCAGCCAGCATCTCTGTTCCTAGACAAAATGGAACAAATTCGTTTAGCGGCAAACCAAGCGTTCTTTTTGGGTCTGTTCGAGTACGAAGCGCACTTTGCTAAATACGAAAAAGGCGACTTCTACCAGAAGCACTTAGACTGTTTCAAGGGCAATGAAAACCGCCGCCTGACTACCGTGTTCTACATGAATGACGAGTGGACAGAAGAAGACGCAGGTGAGCTTGTAGTTTACGACCTACAAGACAATCACATCGCAACCATTCCGCCAAAGGGTGGTCGACTGTTGGTATTCTTGTCTGAACAGTTCCCACACGAGGTACTGCCAACCAACACAGAGCGATTCAGTATCGCGGGTTGGTTCCGTATTAACGGTGTGAAAGACAACCAATTGGACATCGCGCACTAAAACTGTATCCACATCGAACCTTCTTCTAAGCCTCTCCATCGAGAGGCTTTTTTATTGAACAACAGTTGTCCAATAAAACGTCTTAAAAACCGAACATGTTCAACATCAAAACCATCAATAACTTTTCTCTTAAATAAAATCGAAACGAATCTTTCATATCAGTGAAACGGTTTAGCCACGTAAGTGAAATATTGCCTGTTCAAGATAGCTTCAAACGACACCCCTACCGTCTCGTTAACACTCTAATCCAATACCTCGATATCGATTTCATCCAAAAGGAAACGAAGATGAATAAGCTAATTTTGGCAGGCGTTCTTTCCGCAACAGCGGCAATGCCAGCGTTCGCAACGACTCAAGTCACTTGGTGGCACGCAATGGGCGGCCAGCTTGGAGAAACAGTAAACAAAATTGCGACCGACTTTAATGCGTCACAAGATGATTACGAGATCACGCCAATCTACAAAGGTTCATACACAGAGACCTTAACAGCCGGTATCGCGGCATACCGAGCAGGTGAAGCACCCAATATTCTGCAAGTCTTCGATGCAGGCGCAGCAACCATCATGAACGCGAAAGACGTCGCGAAACCGGTACAGGATATTCTGGTTGAGTCGGGTTACAACTTTAATTCAAACGACTACCTAGCGGGCGTTCGTAACTTCTATGCCGACAACCAAGGCAAGATGGTTGGTATGCCTTTCAACAGTTCGACACCGGTTCTTTACTACAACAAAGATCTTCTCGCGGAAGTGGGTGCAGACGCGCCTAAAACTTATGAAGAACTAGAAGTGGTCGCTAAGAAACTGAAGGCTGAAGGACACATCGCGTTTTCTCAATCTCTGACGCCGTGGATCATGTTCGAGAACTTTAAGTCTCGCCACAACCTGCCAGTCGCAGATCAAAACAACGGCTACGATGGCTTGTCCACTAAGATCATGTTCAACACCAAAGACATGATGATGCACGTTAGCAAGATGAAAGAGTGGTCAGATCTAGGTTACTACAAGTATTACGGCAGCGACTGGGATGCAAACCAAACCCCTTTCGAGCGCCAAGAAGTGGCGATGTGGATGGGTTCTTCAGGCTCATTCGGTGGCTTACGTAATCGCGTACCTTTCGAACTCGGCACCACATACCTTCCATACTGGAAATCGGTTAACCCAGACGCAGGCTTAACCTTCATTGGCGGTGCTGCTCTGTTTGCACTCAATGGCCATGACCAACAGCAAGACAAAGGTGTAGCAGCGTTCTTTGATTACCTGACGAAGCCTGAAACTCAAGTCTACTGGCACAAAACCACTGGTTATGTACCTGTAACAACGGCTGCCTATGAGCTAGCGAAAGAGTCTGGCTACTACAACGAACAACCAGATGCAGAAGTGGGCGTTAAGCAGCTAAGCCTAAAATCGGGCGAATGGACTAAAGGTTACCGCTTAGGTTACTACCCTCAAATTCGTGAAGTGATGCATCGTGAATTCGACAATATCTTCGCCGACCGCTCTAGCGTCGAGAACAGCCTAGATAAAGTCGAAGATGAGAGCAGCAAACTGCTGAAACGCTTTGCTCGTACGATGAACTAATTTGGCTTAATAAACCAAAGCCGTTCATTGCTCCTCACCACTTGTCACTGCGTCATTAAAAACGTAATGGCAAGGTGTGAGGAGATTCTTCACTAGCGCCATTTCTTGCTCCAAAAACTACAACTCAACTGGATGCATTCCTTTGCTATAGCGCTAGTGCTCACCGTAACTAACAGTGATAACAGTCACTAATTTTTGGGGATTACCCTGTGGAACGACGTCAGCAATTCTTTCACTCTCCGCTGCCTTACCTATTTTTGGCGCCTCAGATACTCATCATTGCGGTTTTCTTTATCTACCCAGCGGCAAAGGCAGTTTACCTGTCCTTCATGCTAGAAGACCCTTGGGGCACCTCTTCCATCTTCGTGTGGTTCGAAAACTATCAGATGCTATTCGAATCGAGCGAGTATCTGAACTCGATTGGCTTCACATTAATGTTCGCAATCGTGGTCTCTTTCTTATCGCTTGCCTTAGCGCTGCTGCTCGCGGTTAAAGCCGACAACATCATTCACGGACAAGGCGCTTACAAGGTCACTCTTACTTGGGTTTACGCGGTTGCTCCTGCGATTGCAGGCGTAATCGGTGCTTTCTTGTTTAACCCACACATTGGCGTGTTTACCGAGATATTTGCGGTTATAGGCTGGGACTTTAGCTTCCAAACCGACCCTTTAGATGCCACGTTTGCTCTGATTTTGGTTTCGGTTTGGAAACAGGTTTCGGTGAATTTCATCTACTTTCTGGCTGGGCTTCAATCGATCTCTTACGCCGTAAAAGAAGCGGCGATGCTCGATTGCGTCAGCGACTCAAAACGTTTCTGGACCATTACTTTCCCGCTACTCGCACCTACAGGCTTCTTTCTTCTGGTCATCAACCTCACCTACTCGTTCTTTGAAACCTTTGGCGTGATCGACACCATGACCAATGGCGGCCCAGGTGGCGGCACAACGTCGTTGGTGTACAAGGTGTATCGAGACGGGTTTGTTGGCGCAGATTTAGGCGGCAGCTCTGCGCAGTCAGTTGTGTTGTTGCTACTGGTACTCACTCTTACATTTATCCAGTTTCGCGTTGTAGAAAAGCGTGTTCACTACTAGCCCACCACAGCTAGGTTTTAACGCGACAGGAGTTATTTATGAAAAGTAATAAGGTCTATGACCACCTAATTCTAATTGCTGGGATGCTGTTTATGTTGGTCCCTATCTGGCTAATCTTCGCCAGCTCGACGCATAACCCGAACACCATTGTCAGCGAGGGCCTGCAATGGCTGCCAGGCGATAACTTTACGGCCATTTATAGCGAAGCTTGGAACAAAAGCATGGGCTTCAGTGGCGAAGTCACCGCCAGCAAAATGATCGCCAACTCGATGATCATGGGGCTAGGTTTTGCGATCGGTAAGATCATCATTTCGATGATGGCTGCGTATGCTTTGGTCTACTTCAGACTGCCTTATGCTACAGCTTGGTTCTGGTTGATCTTCGTGACGCTTTTGCTGCCATTAGAAGTGCGCATTATCCCTTCCTATGAAGTTGTCGCAAGGCTTGGGCTGCTTAATAGCTACACAGGTTTAATTCTGCCTTTGATCGCCTCAGCCACCGCGACGTTCTTTTTTAGGCAGTTCTTCAAAACCATCCCCGATGAATTGTTAGAAGCCGCTCAGCTAGATAACGCAGGTCCGTTTCGATTCTTTGTCGACATCTTATTGCCACTGTCTAAAACCATGATTGCCGCAATCTTCATCATCATGTTTGTGGTGGGTTGGAACCAATATCTGTGGCCAATCATGATGACCACGGACGAAGGCTACAACACCATCGTGATGGGCATCAAACAAGTACTCAACAACATCAATGAAACCAGTTTACCGCGCTACGACTATGTTTTTGCCATGGTGATTTTAGCTATGTTGCCACCCGTTTTAGTAGTGGTTGTATTTCAGCGTTGGTTTGTAAAAGGGCTAGTAGAAAGTGAAAAATAATAACGACACAACTCAAATGAACGATAACCGCATTCAATCACTCGCTGAGTACAAGATATCTCACCTGCCTTCTCACCAAGCTATCCACAAAAATACAGAGGACACCCCGATGCCAAAGTTAAAACAAACGTTAGGGCACACCCAAGCCACTCACAACCATACGCACAAAGCACCTACCATGTTAGGCATCAAAAACTTGGTAAAGACTTATGAGAACGGTCATCGTGCAGTGAAAGATGTCTCGCTTGAGATCGAAAAGGGTGAATTTCTTGTATTGGTTGGCCCATCGGGCTGCGGCAAGTCTTCTATCCTACGTTCAATTGCGGGGTTGGAAAGCATCTCTGGCGGAGAGATTCACTTAGGTGGCCGCCGTGTTGATAACGAAAAGCCAGCTCAACGAGATATCGCAATGGTCTTTCAAAATTACGCACTCTACCCTCACATGACGGTATACAAAAACCTCGCTTATGGTTTAAAGAACCGAGGTGTCAGCCAACACGTAATTGAAGAGAAGATTGAGAAAGTCGCCAAGACACTAAAGATCGAAGAGTACCTAGACCGCAAGCCAGCCAAGCTTTCGGGTGGTCAGCGCCAGCGCGTTGCTATGGGACGAGCGATTGTACGCGACCCTCAACTGTTCCTGTTTGACGAGCCTTTGTCTAACCTAGATGCCTCATTGCGCGCTCACATGAGGTTAGAAATCAAAAAGCTACAACGCGAGCTAGGCGTAACCAGTATTTACGTGACTCATGACCAAGTCGAAGCCATGACACTGGCAGATAGAATCGTGGTTCTCAACAAAGGTCAGATAGAACAAGTCGGCACACCAAGAGAAGTTTACCACCAGCCTGCCAGTACCTTTGTGGCAAGCTTTATTGGCAGCCCCGCGATGAACTTCCTAACTGCCACGCTCGATGATGGCTATCTTGAAATCGGTGATCAACAAATGTACCTGCCAGAGTACGCGCACGTTAAGAACGCGACTATCACGCTTGGCATTCGCCCTGAACACTCTGAGGTTTGTTCCGAATTAAAAATGAACACCTTGCCTCTCGAACTGCGTATCAGTGTGGTTGAGCCATTGGGGCCGAATCAATTGGTTCATGGCCTGGTGAACGACCAACTCTTTATCGCCGTCACGCCAGAAACGACACTATGCCAAGTACTGCCGCTCGGAGTAAGCATTAATAAATCCAACCTGCATATTTTTGACAGTCGTGGGAAGCGTATTCAGCCGAATAACTTTACTTCACAAGAGTCACGCGAAGAGACGACAAGCATAACGACGGCTCTCGCTTAATCGAGTACACTGATATTTAATGCGTTTTTACGGTGCGTCTTTAAGAAGGATTAATTATGTCGTCTATCATCGTAGGCCATCGGGGTGTAGCAGGTACTCACCCAGAAAATACCAAAGCAAGCATTGAACAAGCCGCTAAACTCGGCTTGAAATGGATTGAAGTAGATATTCAGCCAACTCAGGATGATCAACTTGTGGTTTGTCACGACCACACCCTTGAGCGCTGCAGCGATGGCAAGGGTCGTGTCGACGAACACACCCTTGCAGAACTGCGTCAGCTCGATTTTGGCAGTTGGAAGTCTGAGCAGTTCGCTGGTGAAAGAATATTGACGTTGGAAGAGTTGCTCGCGCTTGCTGAACAGCATGATCTCAGCGTGAACTTAGAGATCAAAGTCGACAGTCGACATCAAGCGCCTCATGTCGTTGATTTGCTGCACGACGAGTTGATTCGCTCAAATCTAGACACCGATAAGGTCTTACTTTCGAGCTTCAGCCATAAGGTGGTTGCTGAAATGACTCGTCATTTACCGAGATATCGAGTGGGAGTAATCACAGAGCAACTGACTCAAGATGATCTTATGCTCATCAATGAGGTCAAAGCGTTCAGCTGTCACATGAACTACGAGCATGTGAATCAGAGCGATCTTGATACACTGAGTGAAGCAAACATTCAAACTTGGTGCTACACAGTAAACGATCCGTCTCACTTCAAATTCATCTCAAAAGTAGATGCCGTATTCACTGATTTTCCGAATCAATTTACCTCTATAAATTGACCAAACAAATACCGCAAAAACAACCCCGAGAGACTTTAAAATTAACTCTCGGGAAACCTTAAAATTAGGTAGCAAACACAAGTGAGTAGGAGTACATTCCGCTACTCACTTGGTTTCATTAGCTCGCTCTATACAGACAGCTTCATTGGTTACTTAATTTATGGATCTCATTTTTAGTCCAACCTTCCCAATTTTGGGTGCAATCTTCATTTTCGCCGCTATTGTTCGTGGCTTCTCAGGTTTCGGTTTCACCTTAGTGGCATTGCCATTAAGTGCGTTATTCGAGCCTGTTATCGAACTGGTTCCCGCCTTCATGTTGATCGATCTCCTAGGCAATGTTCAATTACTGCCTAAAGTTCGAAAGCATGTTAACTGGCGCTGGGTTTTAAAGGTATTTATCCCTTGTTTTGCCTTCACACCAGTCGGCTTACTTCTGCTTAAATCCGTTAGCCAAGACACGATCATCTTGATCATCAGTGCCTTCATTTTTGCGTCTGCACTTATGATCTACAAAGGTTTCCAGTACAAAAGCGAACCTAGATTTACTCCCTATATTCTAGGAAGCCTTGCGGGTGTAATGAACGGCGCGGCTTCGATGTCAGGGCCTCCAATTGGCACTCATGCATTAGCAAGCCCAGTCGCTCCGCACATTGCCAGAGCAGGCCTGATAGCCTTCTTTGTATTGGCTGATTCCACTGCGTTTGTTTCGGCATCTATCGCTGGGTTAGTCGACCGCGATGTAGTTTGGCTGACTCTCGCGCTTCTACCAAGCAGCATGCTTGGCGGTTATGTGGGTTCTAAACTGTTCGAAAGATTTGGTGGAGCGAAGTTTAAGCCAGTCACCATTGCATTGCTGATTGTGATTGCAATATTCAGTGCAGGTCGAGTCTTACTGTAACGGCTTTAGCGTTTAATTTTGGACGTTGCTTTTACGAATTGGTTTCGCGAATTGATTGCGCTAATTGACTGCGGAAAGTGATTAAGAAAACTGGGTACCAATGACTACCATTCGATATGGATAGGGGTACCCATTTTTACAAGTTGGAGAAACTCATCCATATCTTGATTGGTTAACGCGATACAGCCATCCGTCCAATCAAAGCTTTGAATAAAGCTCGGCGAACGACGCTCGCCGTTTTTGATGCCATGGATTTTGATGTTCCCTCCAGGGTCTACATCATTTTGCTCCGCCCATTGCATATCCGAAGGTTGCGGGTAGTTAATGTGTACTGAACGATAAAAGTCTGACTCTTCCATCACATAATCGAGCTGGTATTCCCCTTCCGGCGTTCGGTTGTCCCCTTCAAAGCGTTTATGCCCTTTCGGTTGTTTGCCTAGCGCAATACGAAACTCCTGAATCACCTCTTCACCTTTTAGCAGATACATCCTACGTTTCGATTTATCGACTTTAACTAACGTAACCACTTGCGACAGCGAATCTATCTCAGATGCGCTATCCGGTACGTTGTAAAACTGTCGAGAGGAACTTTGAGGTGGACGTTTCGATGACCCTTGAGAAAGCTGAGCTACCTTTTCATCAGGGCTACTGTTAAGAACATCATCCACAATAATCACATGCTCGGAGTTTGAGCTCGTGGAAGAGGTTGAGTTAGATGAAGACGTTGAGACACGTTGAGAATGAGCCGGTGCAGACTCGAATACGATGGTTTCGATAGCGGTCGCGTCAGAGACTATTTTCTCGACCACGACTTGCTCAGCATTCGCGTTCGAAGCCACAAACAGTAAACACAGTGATAAAGGCAGAAACAGACGCACCTTTAGATCTCCTCAAAACGCATGGACATGGTTCGTGACTGAGTTTCCATTCCTAACGACTCATAGAAACCCTGAGCTTGTTGGTTAAACTCCATTACCTCCAACCTAAGTTCTATCGCTCCTCTCGCCTGCGCCCATTGATTAAAAGACTTCATTAACGCTCGACCAGCACCTTTGCTCTGAACCTGATCGTTCACCACAATCGTATTGACCCTTGCCACCTTGTGCGGCTGAATAAAACTGACGCCTTTGTTCTGCGTTACCTTACCCGCTAAAAAGCCAACGACTTGCTTGTCGTCTACTGCAACCAAGAAAGCGCCAAGTGGGTCAAGCATCAAACCTAACCAATACTCTTCACTGTCGGCCAAGCCTTGTGACGCTGGTGCAAATACCATAGGCGCACCAAGATGATGTTGACGGTTTATCTGCTCAGAGAGCGCTAAGATCGCGTTAATATCAGTTACCTTGGCCGTCCGGATTTGCATATCATCACCTTGTTTGAATTCAATAACACCTTAGCAAAAATGGCTTAGTTGTGCACCGTTACACTGGTCAACTCAGACGCTCTGTGAAGGCTGAACATTAATATTAGGCACTATGTTTAGGGAAATTGTTCCGTAAATCTCAGGCACATTGCCAGCCGTTGAGTGCTACTATCTCTGCAGAATCAATATACTAACGACGACTAACGACTGGATACCTATATGATTAAGTTTGCTGTAATTGGAACCAATTGGATTACACAAAAGTTTGTTCAAGCTGCGCACGAATCTCAATCGATGCAACTTGCTGCGGTTTACTCTCGAAATCTAGACAGCGCGGCACAGTTCGCCCAAGAATTTGACGTTGAAACCACGTATGACTCACTCGACGCATTGGCCAATGACAACACTGTAGAAGCCGTGTACATCGCTTCCCCTAACTCACTGCATTGCGAGCAATCTATCTTCATGATGGAACACGGCAAGCATGTTATCTGTGAAAAGCCGGTTGCATCAAATATTGATGAAGCAACACGCATGTTCGAAGTCGCTGAGAAAAACGGTGTGGTGCTGTTTGAGGCGTATAAATCTCAATTCCTACCGAACTTTAAGCAAGTTCAACTTGGGTTAGAAAAGATTGGCAAGGTACATAAAGCACACATCAACTACTGCCAGTATTCATCGCGCTACCAAAAATACCTAAACGGCGAGAACCCAAATACCTTCAACCCAGCTTTTTCTAACGGCTCATTGGTCGATATTGGCTTTTACTGTGTTGCCGCGACAGTCGCGCTATTTGGCAAACCTGAAAACGCACAGGCTTCTGCAAAGCTACTTGATTCAGGTGTCGATGCTCATGGCTGTGCGATCTTCCAATACCCTGAGTTTGATGTGACCCTTGCGCACTCCAAAGTCAGCGACTCTTATGCGCCAAGCGAGATCCAAGGTGAATTAGGGGCGATCATCATCGATCACATCGCTGAATGCACCGACATTAAGATCCGCTACCGCGATGGCACGGTAGAAAACCTCACCCAAGCGCAAAGCGAAAATTCAATGTGTTACGAGGCGCAAGCCTTTGCTAGTTGCATTGCTGGAGACAACACAACACAAGCGCAAGCCCAACAGCGCGCTTTAACGGTTGCCAAGTTAATTACAGAGATGCGCCAACAAGTTGGTGTCGTTTATCCGGCAGACAAATAACATCGCTGAATGAGTTAACAAACTGATTTTTAAGAAATACTGTTTTATGCATAACTAAATTTAATCTTTACGACAAATAACCGGATTAGTCGATTGGGGTGCCATCTGTTTAAATCCGCGTTCGATATCTATCGTATTTATTTAATTTATTGAAGGTGTGTAAAGTGTTTTCAGTTGACGATCGCGTTGTAGCAACAAAAGGTGTTGAGCTTGGTGAAATGGTAGTGACTGGCCTAAGTGCTGGTGGTGGCTACGTTCACGTTACAACGGTAGAAGGCGCAATGACGCTTACTTACCCAGCACAAGACCTTAAAAAAGCATAGTTTAACCACTCTGCCCTTTTAGTAGTCACTCTACTAAAGGTAACAAAATTGAGGCTTTGGCTGACTTCACTCTTCTGCATTAGAGTAAGCAGCCAGAGCCTTTTTTATGCCCGTCATTTACCCACTAGCTTTCTCATTCGCTTACTCGTTACAATAAAACCGCACTCAACTGACAATAGAATTAGGCAACGAGTTTCTACACTAAGTGCTTATTCCCATCGTTCTCTTGATATCCCCGAGCACTTAATCGCAGTGAATAGTTCTTGTTAACAAAGGCTTATTGTCTGCGAAAGTTTCTGGTACATTAGCATCATCTTATACTAAGAAAGACCCGAATGAGGGAAGCTATGAAGCTTTACATTTACGACCACTGCCCTTTCTGTGCAAGAGTCTCCTACATTGCTCAATCGCTAGGCTTGAACATTGAGCTTGTTTCTGTCGATTATGATGATGCCCAAACCCTTATCGATCTGATCGGTAAAAAGATGATGCCCGTCTTACAAAAAGACGATGGCTCTATCATGGCAGAGAGCCTAGATATCATCGCGTACTTCATGGACTTGAAATCAAGCGATGAGCAGCGTGTGCCATCTGAGCAAGTGACTGTGTTCCAAACTCGCGCATTCCCTCTTACTCAACAGATTGGACGCCCACGTTGGTGGAACCTCGACTTGGCTGAATATCGCTCTGCTGGAGCCAAAGAAGCTTGGCGTGCCAGTAAAGAGACCGAAGGTTTTAACTTCGAAGAACTGTTAGAAAAGACGCCTCAGTTCGTTCAACTGATTAACCCATTACTGAAAGATGCCGAACTCTTACTGGATCTAGAGAATGGTGAGTCATCACTGCCTCTAGTCGATCAAGCGGTGTATTTCTCGATGCTTCGTGGCTTTTGCGTAGAACCAAGCATCACATGGCCACCAGCACTTGAACGCTGGTTAGAAAAGAAAAGTGAAACGCTAAAGCTGTCTTTACTTCGCTAGAAAGCTATCTCGATTAAGAAAGCAAGCTCTGATTAAGAAAACAAGCTCTGACTCGCAAGCGACTACAACGAGCACAAACAAAAAATCGAAGCTCTCAGGTGTAAACTGCGTGCTTCGATTTTCTTTTATCTGGCCATTCTATTTCTCTAAGGCTTTGTCTTACAGCAGACGCCTTCTCAAACCTGTTCGCTCCAAGATTCGTGTCGAAATTTCTTCAACCGATAGTGAAGAGGTGTTGATGTAAGGTATCGCTTCTCGACGGAACATCGCCTCTACCGTTTGCAATTCATACAAACATTGTGAGTCACTGGCGTATTCGCTGCCTGCTAAGCGGTTCTCACGAATTTCAGTGAGCCTTTCTGCATCAATGGTCAAACCAAACAGCTTATGTCGGTAAATCTCAAACTCTGGCAACAGCTTTAAGCGTGCCAAGTCATCGTGGATAAATGGGTAGTTTGCTACGCGTAAGCCAAACTGCATCGCCATATACAAACTTGTTGGTGTTTTGCCACTTCGAGAAACACCCAACAAGATGATGTCGGCTTCTTCCAGCCCTTTTAGCGTGATGCCATCATCATGCGCGAGCGTGTACTCAATCGCAGCAATACGGTCGAAATACTTCACCGAGTCCTTGTTTACACTGCGTGAGCGCTGCAACTTAGGAACAGGCGCCATCTGAATGTCATCCTGTACTTTCTGCACGATGCTCTCTAACACGTCATAACAGTGCGCGGGCGCTTCTAGCAATTTGGTTTTGATATCAGGTATCACAATCGAAAAGAACACTAGCGGTTCTAATCCGGTATCACGATACGAAATTTCAATCTCTTTTAATAAATCAGAAAGTTTGTCCTCACTTTCCACAAACGGAAAGGTTTTTTCATTGGCTTTAAAAGGGAATTGACCTAGAACAACATGCCCTAAAGTCTCACATGTTATGGCCGTTCCATCAGAAACATAGAATACATCACGACTTTGAATATCAATTTGCATTTTTTATTTAATGTTTAAAATTATTTTGAGTAGGATGGTAACCATAATATAGATAATAAAACCCTGCTGACTATTACGTCCCCCACAGCTTTAGAAAATAATTTACATTTTTTTAAACTGACACGTAATCGTTTGCCTTTAAATCCCTACAATGCTTGCTATGTTTCTGGAGAAATAAATGCAAAATAATACCCTATGGTTCAATGGCCTATCCATGGAAGATGTCGACAAAGTCGGCGGTAAGAACGCCTCACTGGGCGAGATGGTTTCTAACCTGTCCAATGCTGGTGTTTCTGTACCTAATGGTTTTGCTACCACCTCTTATGCGTTTAACGACTTTCTTGACTACAAAGGTCTTGATGAGCGCATCCACCAACTACTTGATGAACTTGATGTTGAAGACGTTGACGCACTGCGTAAGACAGGTGCAACGATTCGACAATGGGTTCTAGACGCACCCTTCCCAGAATCACTAGAGCAAGACATCCGTGATAACTACCGCGAGCTAATCGAAGACAACGAAGAATTGTCTGTAGCTGTGCGTTCATCTGCAACCGCAGAAGACCTTCCAGATGCTTCATTCGCAGGCCAGCAAGAAACCTTCCTTAACGTGAAAGGCATCGACGCGGTACTCGAAGCAACCAAGCACGTTTACGCGTCACTGTTTAACGACCGCGCTATCTCTTACCGTGTACACCAAGGCTTTGACCACCGTGGCATTTCATTGTCTGCGGGTATCCAGCGCATGGTTCGCTCAGACAAAGCCTCTTCAGGTGTGATGTTCACGCTTGATACTGAGTCTGGCTTCGACCAAGTGGTATTCATCACCTCTTCTTGGGGCTTGGGTGAAATGGTTGTACAGGGCGCAGTGAACCCAGACGAATTCTACGTTCACAAGCCAATGTTAGAAGCGGGTCACTACCCAATCGTTAAAAAGACGTTTGGTTCTAAGTTGATCAAGATGATCTACTCGACCAATCAAGAAATCGGCAAGCAAGTCGATATCATCGACACCGACACTCAAGAGCGTAACGAGTTCTCACTCAACGATGAAGAGATCAAAGAGCTAGCAAAACAAGCGATGATCATCGAGAAGCACTACCAACGTCCAATGGACATTGAGTGGGCGAAAGATGGCATCGACGGCAAGCTTTACATCGTTCAGGCTCGCCCAGAAACCGTATGTTCTCAAAGCGATCAAAACGTTATCGAGCGTTACGAGCTAAACAATAAGGCGGATGTCTTGGTTGAAGGCCGCGCTATCGGTCAGCGTATCGGCTCTGGCCCTGTTCGCTTGGTTGATTCTCTAGACCAAATGTCACTGGTTCAAGAAGGCGACGTGCTGGTAACTGACATGACAGACCCAGACTGGGAACCTGTGATGAAGAAAGCGTCTGCGATTGTGACTAACCGTGGTGGCCGTACTTGTCACGCTGCGATCATTGCTCGCGAGCTTGGTATCCCAGCGATTGTTGGTTGTGGTACAGCAACAAGCAGCCTAAACGATGGCGATACCGTGACAGTGTCATGTTCAGAAGGCGAAACAGGCTACGTTTACAACGGCGAACTCGATTTTGAAATCAAACGTTCTGAGGTTGATGAGCTACCAATGCTACCAACCAAAGTAATGATGAACGTGGGTAACCCAGATCGTGCCTTCGACTTTGCACAAATCCCGAACGAAGGTGTTGGCCTTGCTCGTCTAGAATTCATCATCAACAAGATGATCGGTATTCACCCTAAAGCGCTGCTTAACTTCGATGCACAAACGGATGAGCTAAAAGCGGAAATCAACGAACGTATTCGTGGCTACAAAGATCCTATCGATTTCTACGTAAGCAAATTAACAGAAGGCATCGCGACTATCGCTTCTGCATTCTGGCCTAAGCGTGTGATCGTACGTATGTCTGACTTTAAGTCGAACGAGTACAGCAACCTAGTCGGCGGTAAAACGTTTGAACCGCATGAAGAGAACCCAATGCTGGGCTTCCGTGGTGCATCTCGTTACATCTCACCAGTATTCGAAGACTGTTTCGAGCTAGAAACTCAAGCGATCAAACGCGTTCGCAACGAAATGGGCCTTAAGAACGTTGAAATCATGATCCCATTCGTTCGTACTCCAAGCGAAGCGGCATCGGTTATCGACATTCTGGCTAAATTCGACCTTCGCCGTGGCGACCAAGGTCTGAAAGTGATCATGATGTGTGAGCTACCATCGAACGCAATCTTGGCTGATGAGTTCTTGAAGTACTTCGATGGCTTCTCTATCGGCTCAAACGACATGACGCAACTGACACTTGGCCTCGACCGAGATTCAGGCGATGTGGCACACCTCTTCGATGAGCGTAACCCAGCCGTGAAAGCAATGCTGAAAATGGCGATCGATGCGGCAACCAAAGCGGGTAAATACGTGGGTATTTGTGGCCAAGGCCCATCTGACCATGACGACCTAGCAGAGTGGTTAATGGAGCAAGGCATCAGCTCTGTTTCACTAAACCCGGATACGGTTATCGATACGTGGTTGAAGCTAGGTAACGTTGCTAATAAATAAGTAAATAAGTAAATAAGTAACGCTTCACGCGGTACCTTAACGACAAAAGCCAGTCACGTTGACTGGCTTTTTTAGGTTCTTTCCAAATTAGCTGGCTAGAGCGCTAGAAGTAGTATCTCACACCAACCCAAGCTTCGGTTTGCCAACCATTCGGCATTGGCACACCTTTCACATCAACATCCGCTTTGGTAATGTCATAGCGCGTATTCAACCACCAAGTTCTTGCAGTGTTCATCGGCACATTTAACGATGTTTTAAATGAGAAGTTTTGCATGTCGATATCATCACCAGAAAGATCTTGCCACTCAGGAACCAAAGACACATAAGCGCCAGAGTCACCGAGATGCTTCGCGGTAATCAAACCAAGCGAGTATCCCGTTAAATCATCTTTAGATGAAGTGACGCCAGGGATCTCCATACTACCAGTCATCAGTCCTGCTCTTGGAAATACCAGGAATCCACCGGTATAAGCTGGATTAATCGCAACAACACCGCCAACCGACAATAAGTCATTTTTAATACTGTTGCGCGTATTAATATAATCTAATGAAAGACCCACTTTAGGCGTAGCTTTCGTCCCTGTTTCAAAGACGTGGAAGTACTGAATTCTAGAGTTGCTGTACTCTGTACCGAATTTGTCTGGATCGCGAAGCGCTGTGTTGCTTTCATCGACAAACGTCCCTTCGGCCAGTAGGGCAAACTGCTGACCGTTTTCTAAACCGCCAGAAACTTGCCCTTGAAATTGGATATCTGAACTACCATTCAGCATCAATGCAGCTTGAGTATAAACTTTAGTGACATCAGCAGGATCGATAACACGTTCGGAATCTGAATCGGCATGTGCAGGAAGGGCTAGACCTAAACTCAACGGGATTAATAGAGCAAACTTTTTCATTATATCTCTCGAAAGTCGTTTGCTTCCTCCTTGAAGCCTGGAACATCCTGTTAGGTAATAAATAGATTACTTGTCAGCAAGTAGTTTTGCTGCCGAACGCATTAGTGCAGGGCCTTTATTCTCACCAAAACCTGAGTGGTATGGGTTGGTTGAGAACATCACACCCACAAAGTCACGTGCAGGATCGATGTAAATAAATTGGCCTAGGTTGCCACTTTTCGACATTGCACCGTCATTGAAAATGAAATCAAATTGGTATGCGTTGTAGTCTGCTTTTTCGTTGTATGCGTGCAGTGAACTGCTCTCTTTGCTAGTACCTACGAATGCTTTTGGATCACCGCCGTTGCGGATACGATCAATCACAGCTTGTGACACCACTGGCTCATCAGCCACCGCTTTCCAGCTAGGTGTAAATAGTGTTCCCCAGCGAGCCATGTCTTCTACCGTTGATGAAACCAAGCCAACCGCGATCGCCATGCCATCTGGCGTCAAGTTGAATTGCATTGGTTGACGTGCGTGCACTTTTGACCAAACACGATCTTCGAATACTTGAGTCCAAGTTTTGTTCTCAACGTTTTCAACTAACTTAGTCAGCACCATGGTGTTGATAGATGCGTAACGGAAATGGTCACCGGCTTTTTCACCTTCCAGTTTCTGTGCACCTTGAGCCACTTCCATCCAAGTTTCCATTTCACCCGTTTTTGCACGAGGTGAGTTAAACGATGCCGCAAAGAAACGCACCACATCAGAGTCTGGGTTCAAGATAGACTCTAATGTCTCTTCATTGTCTAGCGCGGTCGACATGTTCAGAACTTGGTGTACTGTGATGCCATCCCAGTTCGTTCCTTTCAATTCAGAAACATACTCAGCGATCTCTTTTTCAGGGTCGACTTTGCCCTCTTCCACTAACATTGCGATCACTGTGCCAACCGTCGTTTTTGCTGTAGATGCCCAAACGTGCGTATCTGTCGGCTTCATACCTGGGTAAGCTTCGTAAACGATCTCCCCTTTGTGAATCAACATAAAGCCTTGGGTACGGAACTGTTCATCCGCCAAGTACTCATCCATTGTCAACTGACCTTTGCTTTCAGTATCAACTTTCAGTGCAGCGAGTCGTGGGTCGATATTTTTGACTAAAGGCTTGTACTCTTCGTTTGGAGCCGCCAGTGCCGTTGGTAGAAACTCACTCATGTGCATGTTGTAGTAAACGCTGTGGTCGCCGCCCATCTGCCAATGAAAGTTATTGAATAACTCACGAGCTGAGTCAGTAAAACTTGGGGTAAATGCTGTGCTCGCCTCTTTCACGGTCAAGGTAACTTGAGCACCTTCAACTTTCAGAGCTTCTTCAACTGGGTTTGCTGCAAGAGCAAATGATGATGGGGTCGCTAACGATACTAGAACGGCAATGTGTTTAAGTTTCATAATTGTTCTCCTGTTTGGGTTAGGAAAAGTATAGGGAGATGCGCTACACTTAATTAGGTCACTTGATGACATTTAATGGTAGGCACAAAACAATGAAAGCATCATCGAACACCACCAGCATACTGCTCACTTCGACCAGTAACATTGCTCCATATATTCAGTATTGTGACAAACATAGACTGGATTGGCGCACCGTCGCCGTTGCGTGCGGTTTACCCATTGAACTGACACAATCCAATCAATGGCTTCCTACACAAGACGTGATTCGCTTCATTCATGGCCTTGAGCGTAAGTTTGGCTATTCGATAGGGATTGAGGTTGGACGTAAGGCCTCTCTAGAGCAATTGTCACCTGAGCTAGACCGAAAAATTGAACAATGCACTTCTCTCGAGCAAGCGGTACGCTGCTTGATTACTGAAATATCGACCTTAAGTAATCACGTCACCATATGGACGGAAAAAAGCGATGGATTGTGGTGGCTGTGTCATCGAAGTTGCTATCACCCATCGACCTCAGGTTTTGAACAAGCAGAATGGTTTCGCGCCCTGACCGTGATTAGCCTATGCCGTAAGTTCATTGACAGTCACTGGCAACCATCACACGCCAAGTTGGTCTCTAAGCACAACAGCGCACGTAAATTACCTAAGCATTTCTTTGATTCTGATATTCAGTTTGAAGAGCAATACGGTGCGTTCTCGATTCCGCTGCCCGATGATTATCGTGCCATTTCAGAACGAAATAGTACCCAAGATTGGCATCACGCTGTCGAGATATTAATAGACACCTATGCGACTCTACCTTGGTTCAATATTGAGTGGTTTGCGACCATGCTCGGCATGACAAAACGAACGCTGCAGAGAAACCTGAAGAGCAAAAACATTCTCTTTAAACAAGCCAAAGAACAAGTTCGGGAAGCTAAAGCAAAACAGCTACTTGAAGAGACCAACCTTTCTGTTCAAGACATCAGTTGGCAAGTGGGTTACAGCGACTTGAGTAATTTCAATCGTGCATTCAAAGGTTGGGTTGGAGTCACGCCACCAAGTTATCGGGATAAAGCGAAACATTAGAAATAGTCGAATGGAAAACCTTTAGACCCAATCCGCTAATATAAAACTCAGAAACAAGATACGACACCTTAAATTTCAATAAGCGAACGCATAAAGTTGCATTGCACAATGCTCACATACCGATGAAACTGTGCAAAGGTAATATCGATAGATTTAATGACATTTATTGGTATCGAGCTAACGTTACGTTATCCTTTACGCAATTCTTCATTGAGTGGATTGTCACTACGACAAACCTACCTTCAAGACTGATAAGAGTGTTATGAATTCTACGACCGCAACTCCCTCGCCTTCTCTTGGCCGACAACTCTATACAATGACATGGCCAATGCTGTTTGGGGTGCTCTCCCTGATGAGCTTCCAACTTGTAGACAGTGCTTTTATTGGCCAGTTAGGCGTACTGCCGCTCGCGGTTCAAGGCTTCACGCTACCAATTCAGATGATCATTATCGGGATTCAAGTCGGACTAGGCATCGCGACAACGGCTGTGATCGCGAGAGCTATTGGGGCTAACGAGATACGCTATGCCAAACAGCTCGGCGGATTAGTCGTTGCGATGGGCAGTGTGAGTGTCGCGCTGTTCTCGGTCATCATCTATCTGTTGCGTGGTCCTATTTTACAACTCCTCGATGCACCACCGACGGTACTGCCGATCATTGATTATTACTGGATCTATTGGCTGGTAAGCTCTTGGACAGGCGCACTGCTCTACTTTTTCTACAGTGTGTGTCGTGCCAATGGTAATACCATGCTGCCCGGTTCGATGATGATCGCGACCAGCATCATCAACTTGATATTGGACCCGATTTTCATATTCACGCTCGACATGGGCATCAACGGAGCCGCGATTGCGACCATCTTGGCGTTCGGTGCGGGTATCTTTATCGTTGCTCCTAAGGTAACTAAGAAGCATTGGATGACATTCGACTGGCACGATCTTGATATCGGCAAGAGTATTCGTTCTATAGGAAACATCATGGGGCCTGCGATGATCAGTCAGCTACTGCCACCAGTCTCTTCGATGCTCGCCACCAAACTGCTTGCAGGCTACGGCACAGCAGCCGTTGCAGCTTGGGCGCTAGGTTCACGTTTTGAGTTCTTTTCGATTGTTGCAGTGCTTGCTCTGACTATGTCGATGCCACCTATGATTGGCCGAATGTTGGGAGAAAAGAACCTAGGGAACATACGTAGTCTTGTGAAGATTGCCGTGATGTTTGTATTAGGATTCCAATTGGTGATCGCACTGGTAACTTGGGTGTTCTCTGGCGGGTTGGCAAATCTCATGACCAGCGAAGACGAAGTCTCGACCATTTTGAACTACCACTTACTTATCGTTCCTATCAGTTTAGGGCCGTTGGGTATCTGTATGCTGATGGTTTCTATCTCGAATGCGCTTGGTAAGTCTTATACTGCCTTAACGATATCAGCACTGCGCCTGTTCGCCTTCTTCTTGCCTTGCTTGTGGATTGGTTCGCAGCTTGCTGGTATTGAAGGCCTGTTCTGGGGTGCCATGGTGGGTAATGTGCTTGCCGGTACATGTGCTTGGTTTATGTACCAACGCGCACTTGGGCAAGTCGAGGCTAAGCTTTCTAATTAATCAGTTAGCGAACTAAACGGCTTGCCAGCTAAACCGCTATAAAGTTATTAAACGAAAAAGCAGCCACTTAGGCTGCTTTTTTAGTTTCAGACTTAAAATATATTGGGGTTAGACTTGCTCAAAGTAAGCCAAAAACTCACCGCAATCTTTTTGGAATGGTGGCAATATTTCTGCTAGTGTTTCATCATCCCAATGCCACCATTCAAAGCTTTCTAATCGCTCGGCATAGCTAGGAGCATCAAACCGAGGACGCAGTTGCCAAACGCAATCGAGTATGGCGGTACGCCTTAAGCAGCGGTTGCCAACGAAAACAATCAAGCAGTTCAGGCCCTGCATCAACATAAATGAGTTAATCATTCCATTGTATCAAAGTACTTCACCAGCCTAAAACTGCAGTACTTCAGTTTCATTCGGGACCATTTTAAAAGGAAGTTATACCAATTAAAGTAAAA